>NZ_JBWKOU010000002.1:0-189863 GCF_059416245.1 Curvibacter sp. GW821-FHT09D12
GCGATCAGCGAAGCCCTCTATCTTAGCACAGTTTTTAAGTAACTGGCAAAACTTTTTTTCTTTTCTACCTCAGCAGCATCACCATCTGGCAACCACCGCTTTCAGCAGAGCCTCGAATTATACACCGCTTTTTACAGCAACAAACTCAAAACCAGAAAACTTCTCAAACCACTCTCAACACCCACTCAACCAAGCACCCAGAGCCATCAGACCCCAGCCACCTCGCTAAGCACTGTTCTGTGCAGTCGAGCCCGCTAGTATACACAAAAAATCAGGCCCGAAACAAGAGCGGCTTCCCGAATGGGTCAATGCACTTTCTTGGGATGGTTCTCAATCCATTGCAAGACAGCATCCGCATAGAGTGAAGCCACGTCGCAACCTGTTTGATCTGCAATTTCCTGGAAGCAAGTTGGGCTTGTCACATTGATTTCGGTAACACAAGAGCCGATCACATCCACGCCGACCAACAGCAGGCCACGAGCCAAGAGAATCGGGCCGAGGAATTCAGCAATTTCCCGATCACGTGCCGACAGTGGGCGCGCGACCCCCTTGCCACCGGCGGCAAGATTACCCCGCACTTCACCGCCTTGGGGTATGCGCGCAAGGCAATAGGGGACAGGCTGCCCCCCAATGATGAGCACGCGTTTGTCGCCGTCCGCAATCTCGGGCAGATACCGCTGGACCATCACAGAAACAGCGCCATCTTGATTCAATGTCTCAATGATGCTGCCAAGGTTCAGCCCATCATGTCCAACTCTAAAGATCCCCATGCCGCCCATGCCATCCAAGGGCTTGAGGATCACATCGCCATGTTCGGCATGAAAGCGCCGAATCTCAGTGGCATCACGCGTGACAAGCGTTGGGCCGATCAACTGAGGAAACTCCATGATGGCCAGCTTCTCTGGGTGATCTCTCAACGCCGCCGGCTTGTTGAGAACACAGGCGCCCTCGCGCTCCGCCTGCTCCAACAAGTGAGTTGCATAGAAATACTCGGAATCAAACGGAGGATCCTTGCGCATCAACACAGCATCAAAGTCTCGCAGCGCATGATTTTCCGGTGGCTGGGCATTGAACCAGGCCTCGGACTGCCCGGTCAGCACGATCTGCCGGACCTTGGCAGTGACCACCCCACCACTGCGCCAGCTGATGTCGCCAGGCTCGCAAGCGGAGATCACATGCCCACGGCGCTGCAACTCCCGCATCATCACGAAAGTTGTGTCCTTGTAGATCTTGAAGCTCTCCAAGGGGTCTGCAACGAAAAGAATGTTCACTTTGGGTTCCTGAAATGCCGAGCGCAAGAAAGCCAGGGCTCGCGACGACGTCCATGACGACATGCCGGGAAAGAACATCCGTTTGATTCAATCCCGGCCACTTTGTCGGCGGCCCCCGTCGTCAAATCCAGAGAAGAACCTGCGCTGTGCGGCACGCCACCATTGCGTGGATTGTGGCAGTGCCGCAAAAATTCTGCAGGGTGCGCTGATGCGCGCGTCAGATTTCGATCTTGCTGCCCAACTCAACGACCGAGTTGTTGGGCAAATTGAGGAAGTCGGCCGCAGCGCTGGCGTTTCGGTGCATCTGTGCAAACAATTTCTCACGCCATGCCGCCATGCCACTGCCGATGGTTGGAATGACGGTGTCCCGCGACAGGAAATAGCTGGTCGCCATGGCTTCGAAAACACAGCCACGCGACCGGATCTGCGCCAACGCCTTGGGTACATCCGGGTCGTTCTTGAACCCGTAATTGATCACCACCTGCCAACAATCGTGTCCCAAGGGTTCGATCTCGACCCGCTTGTCCAGCCCGATCCATGGCACCTCGTGGTTGCGAACCGTGACAAAGAGGTTGTGTTGGTGCAAGACCTTGTTGTGCTTCAGGTTGTGCAGCAAGGCATTCGGCACAGTCCCGACATCCGACGTCAAAAACACGGCCGTACCTTCCACCCGCACGGGTGGGCTGACAAAGACAGACTCCAGAAAAGAACGCAGATCCAGAGAATCCGCCCGCAACGCAGCACTCATCAGTCGGCGGCCTTCCTTCCAAGTGGTCATCACGAGGTATAGAACCAACGCAAATGCCAGAGGGAACCAGCCACCTTGCAAAATCTTGAGTGAGTTTGAGGCCACGAAGCCGATGTCGACCGTGAAGAAGAAGCCCGTGGACGCGATGCAAAGCGGCAGCGGATAACCCCAGCCATAACGGATCACGTAGAAGGTCAGGATGGTCGTGATGCACATCACCAGACTGACAGAGATGCCATAGGCAGCCGCCAGAGCTGACGAGGATCCGAAGAGTGTCACGGCCAGAATCACCCCAGCCAGCAACATCCAGTTGATCGCAGGGATGTAAATCTGTCCGGTGTCCTTGATCGAGGTGTGAAGCACGGAGAGGCGAGGCAGAAAGCCCAGCTGAATGGTCTGCTTGGTGGCAGAAAACGCCCCCGAGATCAGGGCCTGAGACGCGATCACCGTGGCCATCGTGGCCAGGGCAACAATGGGCAGCAGGGCCCATTCAGGTGCCAGAAGGAAGAACGGATTCTCCGCGGCCGATGGATCCCGCAGGACCAGAGCACCCTGGCCAAAGTAGTTGAGCATCAACGACGGCATGACCAGACCAAACCAAGCAATCTGGATCGGCTTCTTGCCGAAGTGACCCATGTCGGCATACAAAGCCTCGGCACCAGTCGTACAAAGGAAAACCGCCCCCAGGGTGATGAACGCCAGCCCGTAATGCTCGATCGCAAAATGAATCGCGTAGCCGGGCCAGATGGCCTTGAGCACGGAGGGGTTTTGAACAATGGCTGGCACCCCCATGGCGGCAATCGAAAAGAACCAGACCACGGTGATCGGTCCGAAGAACTTGCCGATATCGCCCGTGCCACGCCGCTGGACCAGAAACAACAGCACCAAAACAGCGAGAGAAATGGGCACCACATAGGGCTTGGCAGCCGGCGTGAGAATCTCCAAGCCCTCGACAGCAGACAACACCGAGATGGCCGGCGTGATGATCCCGTCGCCAAAGAACAGGGCCACACCGAAGACGCCGGCCATCACCAAAAGATGCCTGGCTTTCGGACGATCCTTCACCGACAAAGAGGCCAGGGCCAGCAAGGCCATCAAGCCCCCCTCGCCGTGGTTGTCTGCCCGCATGATCAGCGCCACATACTTGATGGACACCACCACCGTCAGGGTCCAGAAAAACAGCGACAGCACGCCCAACACGTTATCTGGTGTGATGGGCACATGCCCACTGATAAACACCTCCTTGAACGCGTAAAGACAGCTGGTTCCGATATCGCCGTAAACGACACCAATAGCGCCAAGCGTGAGCGCCGCGAGAGAGGATTTAGAAGCTGACACAAAAAACGCCCCACCCACAAGGGGCGAGGCCTGTTGCCTGAGGGACCGCTATTGTGCTCTGCAGGCTCAATCGCGCAAGCGGGCAAGCCCCCCTAATCCGCAGGGCAGCAGCAGCTCTGTTGCAGCGCAACAACTTCCGACCAGCGCCAGTTGCGGCGGCACTGGAAATCAGGCATAGACCTCGGCATTCGGATCTGTGGCCTCCAGCTCATAGCTGCTGGCCAGCATGGCCAAACGGGCAACAACGCCATACATATAGAAGCGATTTGGGGCACTCGCACCCGGCTTCATACCGGGTTGCGGCAGGTGGGTACTGTGCTCGAATGCCAGGGGAACAAAACTGGCCCCGGGCGCATTGAGGTTCTCATCCACACCCCGGTCGGCATGAATGCGGTAGAAACCACCGACCACATAGCGATCCATCATGTAGACCACGGGTTCGGCTACGCTGTCGTTCACGCGTTCGTTGGTCAGCACACCTTCCTGAATGATCACTTCATTGACGGTCTGGCCGTCTTTGATCATGTTCATCTTGTTCTTGGTCTTGCGGTTCAGCGCATCCAGGTCTTTCACGTCACGCACGGTCATGATGCCCATGCCATAGGTACCGTTGTCCGCCTTGACCACCACAAAAGGCTTCTCGTTGATGCCGTATTCCTTGTACTTGCGCTTGACCTTGGACAGCAAGGCATCCACGTTGCTGCGCAGGCATTCGATGCCCTGATCAGCCGAGAAATCGACGTCGCCACACTTGGCAAACATCGGGTTGATCAACCAGGGGTCGATGCCCAGCATCTTTCCAAAGCGCTTGCTGATGTCTTCGTAACTCTGGAAATGATTGCTCTTGCGACGTACCGACCAGCCCGCGTGCAAAGGCGGCAACAGGTACTGCTCGTGCAGGTCCTCCAGGATGCCCGGAGCACCGGCCGACAAGTCGTTGTTCAGCAAAATGGTGCAGGGGTCGAAGTCCTTCAGGCCCAGACGATGCTGACTTCGGATCACCGGCTCCAAGGTGACCTGCTCCCCACCGGGCAAGTCGATCACCGTGGTGTCCTTGATCTCCGAACTGATCGAGCCGACACGGACGTTCAGCCCGGCCATGTGGAAGATGCGCTGAAGCTGCACCACATTGCTCAGGTAGAACGTGTTGCGGGTGTGGTTCTCCGGGATCACCAACAGGTTCTTGGCCTCGGGGCAGATCTTCTCGATCGCCGCCATGGCCGCCTGCACCGCCAGCGGCAACATCTCAGGAGTCAGGTTGTTCCAGCCCCCCGGGTACAGATTGGTATCCACCGGCGCCAGCTTGAAACCTGCGTTGCGGATGTCCACCGAGGTGTAGAACGGTGGCGTGTGCTCCATCCACTCCAGACGAAACCAGCGCTCAATGGCTGGCGTCGAGTCGAGGATGCGCTGCTCGAGTTCATTGATCGGGCCTGTCAGCGCCGTGATGAGATGCGGAACCATGCGGGCCCTTGTGCGGAGGTGTAGAAACTGAAGAAAGGCAGAACTGGAACGATATGGGGCTGTGTCAGGGCTTTGCAAGCCCCCATCCAGCCAAACAACAGCCGGACAAGCGAATCAGGTGCGGATCTCGCCTTCACCCAACACAATCCATTTCAGCGAGGTCAGGCCCTCGATGCCCACCGGGCCACGGGCATGGAACTTGTCCGTGCTGATGCCGATTTCGGCGCCGAGACCATATTCAAAGCCATCGGCAAAACGGGTGCTGGTATTGACCATCACACTGGCCGAATCCACCTCACGCAAAAACTGCTGGGCATGCACATGGTCACGCGTCAGGATGGCTTCGGTGTGGTGCGAGGAGTAACGATTGATGTGAGCAATGGCTTCATCCACGCCGGCCACCACCTTCACGCTGATGATGGGTGCCAGGTACTCCTCCGACCAATCCTGCTCAGAGGCCTCGACCAGGTGAGCGCCGGGCACAGCGGCCAGCATCGCCAGGGCTTCTGCATCGCAACGCATCTCGACCCCCTTCTGTGCAAACACGGCCCCGATGCGCGGCAGAAAAGCCGGCGCGATACTGCGGGCCACCAGCAGGCTTTCGCTCGCATTGCAAGGGCTGTACTTCTGGGTCTTGGCGTTGTCGGTCACCTTGATGGCCAGGTCAAGATCGCAAGGATCGTCCACATACGTGTGGCAATTGCCGTCCAGGTGCTTGATGACGGGCACCTTGGCCTCGCGGCTGATGCGCTCGATCAAGCCCTTGCCGCCACGTGGAATGATCACGTCCACGTACTCGGGCATGGCAATCAATTGCCCCACCGCCTCGCGGTCGGTGGTTTGCACCAGTTGCACGGCATGCGTGGGCAAGCCGGCCTCCGCCAGTGCCTGCTCTACCAGGCGCGCCAGCGCCTTGTTGGATTCGATGGCCTCAGAGCCTCCGCGCAAGATGCAGGCATTGCCACTCTTGATGGACAGGCTGGCAGCTTCGATGGTCACGTTGGGCCGGCTCTCGAAGATCATGCCAAACACACCGATCGGCACCCGCATTTGCCCCACACGGATGCCACTGGGCTGCTGCTTCATGCCCAGGACCTCACCAATGATGTCGGGCATGGCTGCCAACTGCTCGCAACCTTCGGCACAGGTGTCCAGCACCTTGGGGGTCAACTTCAGGCGGTCCACCATCGGAGCCGACAGGCCTGCGGCGGTGGCCCGCTCCAAGTCGCGTGCATTGTCGAGCGCCAGCGCGGCGGTGTTTTCACGCAGCAGTCGAGCCAGGGCCTTCAAGGCCTTGTTCTTGGTGGCAGACGAGGCACGCGCCATGCTGGCAGAGGCCACCTTGGCCTGCAAACCGAGGGTCTGGGTGTATTCGGCAACATTCAGGGCATTCATGACCCCATTTTGCCGCAAAGCACTGCGGCAGGCCGCGCCCGTCAAGGGCGGGTGTCAAGGACGACAGAGCGAGCAGACCATCATGGCCAGGCGCTGCAAGGCCTGCCAGTTGTCGGTAGGCCAGTCCGGGCGTTTCAAGCCTTTGACAATGCCATCCACCCGATGTGCGGCCTGCAACAGTTCGGCCAGCTCATGCGAGGCCAGACGCGGGATCACCCGTTCAAAGAGACGCTCGCGCGGGCCCCACACCCGTTGCTCCCGCAAGGCCATGGGCAACGGACGCCCGGCCACCACCGCGTCTTTGACCCGTTTGAGCGCCCGGATGTCCTCGGCCAGCGTGTAATGCACCAGCACCTCGGCCTCGCCTTCGGCACGCAGGCCGTCCAGCATCCGCTGCACCCGGCCGGCACGGCCAGACAGCACCGATTCGGACAACTTGAACACGTCATACCGCGCCACGTTCAACACGGCGCTCTCCACCTGACCTGCCGTCAACTCGCCTGCGGGATACAGCAAGGCCAACTTCTGGATCTCCTGGTGGGCCGCCAACAGATTGCCCTCCACCCTGTCGGCAAAGAACTGCAAGGTACGCTGACCTTCCTCGCCGGCGGCTACGCGCTGCCCCTGCTGCTGCAGGCGCTGGGCAATCCACGCCGGCAAGGCCTGGCGCTCGACGGGCTCCAGTGCGATGGTGACGCCTTGCTGCTCGAGCGCCGTGAACCATGCCCCCGTCCGTGTCGCCTTGTCCAGGCGCGGCAGGATGAAAATCGTGAGCGTGCTGTCGTTGCCTGCAGCCGCCTGCGCGAGTTGTTGGATCGCAGGGCTGCCCTCTTTGCCCGGCTTGCCGGAAGGGATGCGCACCTCCACGATCTGCCGCTCGGCAAACAGACTCAGCGAGCCGCCTGCCGCCAGGACCTCACTCCAGTCGAAGTGGGCCCCTGCCACGGTGTAGCTGCTGCGCTCGGTATAGCCCTGCGCACGTGCCGCAGCCCGGATCGCATCAGCCGCTTCCTGCTGCTGCAAGGGCTCGTCACCATGCAGGATGTAGAGCGAGCGAAGACCTTTGGCCAGGTGGTTCTGCAGTTGCGCGAAAGCCAGTTGCATGAAACCCTGCCTTCAAAGCTCGCGCACCGCCGCCAGGCGTCGCATGAGCTGCTGCACCACGTCGGTCTGCATGCTCTTGTAAAGCAAGGCTTCTTCGGTTTCCTTGGCCAGGGCCAGGGTTTCGCTGTAGTTGATGTCGCGTTGTTGCAGGATTTCGGTCGGGGCAATCAGCTCCTTGCCCTGCAAGGTGCGCAGCTTGAACCGCACTCGCACCCGCAGCTGAAACTGCCGCACCTGACCCGAGGCGTTCAAGGCCACCACCACTTTCTCGCGCTGGTCCGACAACAGGTCAATGATCACCTGCGCCGTCTCCATCTGCCGGGCATCCCGGATCACCTGAAGTTTGTCCAGCGACTCCAGGTTTCGGCGCAGCTCTTCAGACAGTGGTGAGTTGGGCTGGCCATTGATGAACACGCGCTCGAAGACGAAGTCGGGCGCCCGGCGCAGCTGAAAGCCGCAACCAGTCAGCAACAGGCCCACAGGCCAGATCAGGGCGGTGCGGCGCAGCACGTCAGACCACCAGGTTGACGAGACGACCTGGCACCACCACCACCTTCTTGGGGGCCGCGCCGTTGGCCAACTTGACAAACACCTCACTGGCCAAGGCGATGCCTTCGATGGCCGCCTTGTCTGCTGTGGCCGGCACGAGGATGGAGCCGCGCAGTTTGCCGTTGATCTGCAGCATCAGTTCGATTTCGTCTTGCTGCAGAGCCGCCTCATCCACCTGGGGCCAGGCAGCGTCGAGCAAATCACCCAGCGAGCCGGCATAACCCAGCTCGGTCCAGAGGCTGTGCGCCACATGGGGAGTGGCGGGGTAGATGCAACGCAGCAGGATGCCGAAGCCTTCGATCAGGGCCACCTGGGCACCCGGGCAGTCCATGGCCTTGAAATCTTCCAAGGCATTGAGCATCTTCATGGCGCCCGACACCACGGTGTTGTACTGCATGCGCTGGTAGTCGTAATCCACCTGCTTGAGCACGGTGTGCACCTCCAGGCGCAGCGCCTTGGCCTCTTTGCCGAACACCACCTCACCCAGCGAGCTGGCCTGGGCGGTGCTGGCATTGGCGGCCTCGACATTGATCGCCAGCAGCTTGCTGCCAAAATTCCAGACGCGGCGCAGGAAGCGGTAACTGCCCTCCACGGCAGCATCGTTCCACTCCAGGGTGGCTTCGGGCGGCGCCGTGAACATGGTGTACAGCCGTGCGGTGTCGGCGCCGTAGCGCTCAATCAGGTCCTGCGGATCCACACCGTTGTTCTTGCTCTTGCTCATGGTGCCCACCCCCTCGTAGTCGATGGAGGTGCCCACGGGCAGGTCGCCCACGGCATTCTTGAGTTTGGCGCCGACGATCTTGCCGCCTTCGTCGAGCACATGCTCGACATCGTGGGGCCAGAAATACTCCTTGCCGCCCTTTTCGGTGCGACGAGAGTAGATGTGGTTGAGCACCATGCCCTGCGTCAGCAGCTTGGTGAAGGGCTCGTCCACCTTCACCAGGCCCAGGTCGCGCATCACCTTGGTCCAGAAACGGGCGTACAGCAAGTGCAGGATGGCGTGCTCGATGCCGCCGATGTACTGGTCCATCGGCATCCAGTAATTGGCGCCTTCGGCCACCATGGCCTCGCTGTTCTTCGGATCGCAGTAGCGCATGAAGTACCACGACGAGTCCACAAAGGTGTCCATGGTGTCGGTTTCACGGCGCGCCGGCTGGCCGCAAACCGGGCAAGTCACACCGGCATGGAAGCCTTCATGCTTGTGCAGCGGATTGCCCGACCCATCGGGGATGCAGTCCTGCGGCAGCACCACGGGCAGGTCTTTTTCGGGCACCGGCACCGGGCCATGTGCGGGGCAGTGGATGATCGGGATCGGCGTGCCCCAGTAGCGTTGGCGGCTCACACCCCAATCGCGCAGGCGCCAGGTGGTCTTCTTCTCGCCCAGGCTCTTGTCGGCCAGGGCCGACGCCACGGCATTCACGCAATCGGCAAACTTCAGGCCGTCATACGGGCCCGAATTGATCATCATGCCGCGCTGCTTGTCACCATACCAGTCGTGCCATTGGGTGCTGTCGTACACCTCACCCTCAACCTGCACCACCTGACGGATCGGCAACTGGTACTTGAGAGCAAACGCAAAATCGCGCTCATCGTGGGCAGGCACCCCCATCACCGCGCCGTCGCCGTAGCTCATGAGCACATAGTTGCCGACCCAAACGGCCACCGATTCGCCGGTCAAGGGATGGATCACGCTCAGGCCCGTGGGCAAGCCCTTCTTTTCCTGTGTCGCCAACTCGGCTTCGGTGGTGCCACCCGACTTGCATTCTTCAATGAAGGCCTGCAGCGCCGCATCGCCACGCGCAGCATGCTGCGCCAAGGGGTGCTCGGGGGCCACGGCGCAAAAGGTCACGCCCATGATGGTGTCGGCCCGGGTGGTGAAGACATACAGCTTGCCGTCACCGATCAACTGGCCGTCATCACCGCGGATGTCATGCGGGAAGGCAAAACGAACCCCCTCGCTCTTGCCGATCCAGTTTTCCTGCATCAGACGCACACGTTCGGGCCAGCCCGGCAGGTGGTTCTGCACCTGGTCGAGCAACTCGGCAGCGTAGTCGGTGATCTTCAGGTAGTAGCCAGGGATTTCACGCTTTTCCACCAGGGCGCCGGTGCGCCAGCCACGGCCATCGATCACCTGCTCGTTGGCCAGCACGGTCTGGTCCACCGGGTCCCAGTTCACCGTCTGGGTCTTGCGATAGGCAATGCCCTTTTCGAGCATCTTCAGGAACAGCCACTGGTTCCACTTGTAGTAGCTCGGATCGCAGGTGGCCACCTCTCGGCTCCAGTCGATGGCCAAGCCCATCGCCTGCATCTGCTTCTTCATGTAGGCGATGTTGTCGTAGGTCCACTGCGCCGGCGGAACGCCGTTCTTCAAGGCGGCATTCTCGGCTGGCAGGCCGAAGGCATCCCAGCCCATGGGCATCAGCACGTTGTAGCCGTTCATGCGCAGGTAGCGCGTCAACATGTCGTTGATGGTGTAGTTGCGCACATGGCCCATGTGCAGTTTGCCGCTGGGGTAAGGCAGCATGGAGCAGGCATAGAACTTTTTCTTGCCGGCCTGTTCGGTCACGCGGTAGGCGTCGCGGGCAGTCCAATGGCCATGCGCAGCGCGCTCGACCTCAATGTGGTTGTACTTTTCTTGCATGGAATACTCTGTGGCGACCACGGTTGCCGCCGGTTGGAGGAGCAAGCCCAGCGGCTTGCGATGGGTGGATTTTAGGCGCTAGCGGGCCAGGCCCGGGCCGCCGGGCAACGCAGGCCCGCTCGGGGATGGTGGCCGCGGATCCGCCACAAAGCCAATGCGACTCAAGCCGGCGTTTTGGGCCAGGCCCAGCAGCTCGACCACCCGACCATACGGCACGCGGGCATCGGCCCGCAACTGCACCTCGATCTGCGGGTCTTCCTGGGCCAGCTCATGAAGCCGTTGTGCAGCAGCCAAATCGGTCAAGGGGGCCTCGTTGAGGTAGATCTGCCCGCCGGTATCCAAGGCCAGCGACACCGAGCGGTGGCTCTGCACCGGCTGGGCCGCCTCGGAGTGGGGCAGATCGAGGCGCAGGCTGCTGGCCAACAAGGGCGCTGTCAGGATCAGAATCACCACCAACACCAGCATCACATCCACCAGGGGGGTGACGTTGATGTCACTCAGGGGGCGAGAGGTCTCCACCCGCTCAAGGCGACCGAAGCTCACGGCAGCGCCTTCTCAAGCAACAATTCACGCAGATCGCGGGCAAAGCCTTCCAGATCGGCTTCGATGGCCGCAATCAGGCGGCCCATCACGTTGTAGGCCAGCAGCGCTGGTATCGCCACCCCCAGCCCGGCAGCCGTCATCACCAGGGCCTCGCCCACCGGGCCGGCGACCTGATCAAGGGTCAGGGTGCGAACGCCGGCCAACGCAGTCAAGGCATGGAAAATGCCCCACACGGTGCCCAGCAAACCCACAAAAGGCGCGGTGGACGCCACTGTGGCCAGCAGCACCTGCCCCCACTGCAAGCGACGCAGAACCCCATGCAAGGCATCACGAAGGTGGCGGGTGAGTTGCTGCTCACGCGAGCCTGCGCCCGCCAGCGAGCCCGCGGGGCTCAGGGAGGTCGCCGCCTCCACCAAGGGCAGCAAGGCGCGATCACGGTCCAGCGCCGCCAGATGGGCCAAGGCCTGGTCCATGCCTTGAGCCTGCCAGAACACAGCAGTGGCTCGGAGCACATCGCCCCGGGCGCGCCACAAGACCCAGGCCTTGCGGAGAATCACCACCCAGCTGGCCACCGACATCAGCAACAGCAGGACCGCCACGCCGCGCGTGAGCAGGTCGCCATCACCAAGCAATTGCAGGCTGCCCATGGGCGGGGCCGATCAGTTCAGGCCCAGCACATCGAACATGTCGAACAGGCCGGCCTGCTGGGACGCCAGGAAGCGCACCGCCCGCAAGCTGCCCTGGGCATAGGTCGAACGGCTGGACGACTTGTGCGTCACCTCGATGCGCTCTCCGATGCCGGCAAACAGCACCGTGTGGTCGCCGACGATGTCGCCACCACGCACGGTCGCAAACCCGATCGAGGACGGATCGCGCTCACCGGTCACGCCTTCACGGGCATAGACCGCGCAATCCTTGAGATCTCGGCCCAGGGCATCGGCGATCACTTCGCCCATCTTGAGGGCGGTGCCCGACGGGGCATCCACCTTGTGGCGATGGTGAGCCTCGATGATCTCGATGTCGTAGCCCGTCGACAGGGCCTTGGCGGCCATTTGCAGCAGCTTGAGCGTGACGTTCACGCCCACGCTCATGTTGGGGGCCATCATGATGGCGATGTCGCGGGAGATCTCTGCGATCTCGGCCTTCTGGGAATCAGAGAAGCCCGTGGTCCCGATGACGGCCTTGACCCCGAGTTCACGACAGACCTTCAGATGGGCCAGCGTGCCTTCAGGACGGGTGAAGTCGATCAGCACCTGCGCACCCTGCAAGCCCGCGCGCAAATCCGAGGTGATGTGGATGCCACTGCCCTGCCCCAGGTAAGCCGTCGCATCAGTGCCCAGAGCCGGGCTCGTCGGCACGTCCAGCGCGCCCGCCAGAACACAGTCATCGGCAGCCTGAACCGCCTCCAGCAACATGCGGCCCATGCGGCCCGAAGCGCCAGCAATGGCGATCTTGTGCAAAGCAGCACTCATCTTCTCAATATCCTGTCTGTCGAAAAAAAGAACCCCGGGCAGTGCCCGCGACCGCATCAGCGACGGGTAGGCTCGAGTGGCGGATAGCTGGCCGGCAAAGGTGAATCGTCCACCTGGGTGCTGGCGCTGACACTGCGTTTGGGCACGGGAAACTTGCTCAGTTGCTCGTCAGTGGCTTCCAGAGATGGAATCTTCTTGGATTTGGTACGCGAGTCCAGAGTGGCCACAAACTCGGCTTCGCTGGGCATTTCATCGCCTTCGAAGCGATCAAGCGCATCACCCTTGAAATAGACGCTGAGACGACGCGATTGCGGCTCCACCCCCTGGCGACGCAAGGTGAACACATAGTCCCAGCGATCAGAATGGAACACGCTGACGACCAGTGGGGTGCCCAGCACCTCCTTGACCTGCTGCCGGGTCATGCCCGGCTGCAAGGCGGCAACCTGCTCCTTGGACACGAAATTGCCCTGGACAATCTCGATCCGATAAGGCGTGACGGCCGTGGCGATGCGGCTGCCAGCGCCGTCGAACGAACCACAGGCCACGACACCGGCACACAGTGCCAGCGACAAACTCAGCCGGGCGCTTCGAGGGGAATAAGCAGACATGGGTCGGGAGGTAGCGATATGATCGGCCCATTGTAGCGGCTGGGCCTGTCAGAGCGGGTTGGTACGCTGGCGGAAGGACCCTTGCATGGCCAATATCGAAGAACTGAAAAATACCGGGCTCAAAGCCACGCTGCCCCGCCTCAAGATCCTGGAGCTGTTCCAGAAAGGGCGCCAACGTCACATGACGGCCGAGGACGTGTTTCGCGTTTTGTTGCAAGAGCAATCGGACATCGGGCTGGCCACCGTCTACCGGGTGCTCACCCAGTTTGAGCAGGCCGGCATTCTGAGCCGAAGTCATTTTGAAAGTGGCAAGGCGGTCTACGAACTCAACGAAGGTCAGCACCACGATCACCTGGTCTGCACCAGCTGTGGCAAGGTCGAGGAGTTCTATGACGCCGAGATCGAACGACGTCAGCAAATGGTGGCCAAAGCCAAACACTGGCTGTTGCAGGACCACGCCATGTCGCTGTACGGCCTTTGCGCCAGCTGCGCCAGCGACAAACGCTGAACGCCAGACCCGAATCCGGCCGAGACCCTAGCGGGCCTGAATTGGATCAGCCCTCTTGCTCCATGGCTCGGCGGTGCCGCTCGACAAACTCCTGATAGGTGTCGATGCCGCGCAACTGGAGAATCGTGTTGCGCACGGCGGCTTCCACCAAGACCGCGATGTTGCGACCGGCCACCACCTGGATCACCACTTTGCGCACCGGTACGCCCAGCACGTCCTGGGTCAGGGGCTCGTAGGGCAGGCGCTCGTAGTCGCGCTCCAGGGTTTCCTTGCGGACCAGGTGCACGATGAGCTTGAGCCGCATCTTGCGCCGCACTGCGGTCTCGCCAAAGATTCCGCGGATGTCGAGCAGGCCGATGCCCCGCACCTCCAGCAGGTTCTGCAGCAGTTCCGGACAACGCCCTTCGATGGTGGTCTGATTGATGCGATAGAGATCCACAGCATCATCGGCCACCAGACCGTTGCCCCGCGAGATCAGCTCCAAACCCAGCTCGCTCTTGCCCAGGCCGGACTCACCCGTGATCATCACCCCGAGCCCCAGGATGTCCATGAACACCCCGTGCATGGAGGTGCGATCTGCAAAATGCTTGGACAAATAGGCCCGCAGCACGTCGATCACAAATGCCGATGACTCCTGGGTGGCAAACATCGGGATCTGTGCACGCTCGCACATCGACAGCAAGGCATCGGGTGCAGACTGACCGTCGGCCAGCACCAGCACCGGCGGCTCCAGGGTCACGATACGGGAAATGCGGCGAGCACAATCCTCCGGGGTGGCATTGGTCAGGTAAGCGATCTCCCGCTCACCCAGAATCTGCACCCGGTAAGGATGGATGTAATTGAGGTAGCCCACGAGATCGGCACCCGATCGGGCGGCCCGGACCACCACCTCATCAAAGCGGCGCTCCGAAGCCCCCAGGCCGGCCACCCATTCCCATTTGAGAATGGAGCGGAATTCCTCGAAGAGGACATCCGCGCTGACGACATTGGGTTTCACGACAGAGACTGCCTCAAAGCCATCAGGCCGGCTGGGTGGATTGCCAAGTGGCAATCATCTGGTGCAGCTCGGTCGCATCGGTGCAGGCCTTGATCCGTTCACGCAAAGGGGCATCGCTGAGCAGCTCGGCAATCTCGGACAGGATTTCCAGGTGCTTCTGAGTCGCTGCCTCGGGCACCAGCAGGAAGATCAACAGGCCCACGGGCTGCTCATCGGGGGCATCAAAACCGATTGGGTTGGCCAACTGGAACACCGCGGCCATCGGGAACTTGAGCCCCTTGATGCGCCCATGCGGAATGGCCACGCCGTGCCCCAGCCCAGTGGAGCCCAGGCGTTCGCGTGCAAACAGGCTGTCGGTGATCAATGCACGGCTGAGGCCGTGAAGGCTCTCGAACAACAGGCCGGCTTCTTCAAATGCACGCTTCTTGCTGGTGGCGTCGACGCACACAAGCACTTGAGCAGCGGGGAGGATGGACGCGAGACGGTTCATGGTGAGTTAGGGCGGATTATGCACCGGTCGTCCAGCTTCGGCGAAAAACCGCGATCAGCCTGCAACTGACAAGAAAAAAGCCGCTGATTTGCAACAGCGGCTTCGGGGATCTTGTCAGCACTCAAAATGTCTGGCAAGCAGCCTCACATCAGGCGTTTGGCTGGGTCATGATGGTGGTCCTGCATCCGGTCCTTGTGACGAACAACCTGACGATCCAGCTTGTCCATCAACTCGTCTACCGCTGCGTACAGATCCTCATGGGAACTCTCGGCAAACATGTCGTTGCCCTTGACGTGGACATTGCACTCGGCGCGTTGGCGGCGCTGCTTTTCCTTTTGCTTTTCAACAGTGAGTAAAACCTTCACATCAACCACCTGATCAAAATGTCGGGTGATCCGGTCCAGCTTGGTCGTCACATAACTACGCAAGGCGGGTGTAACTTCGAGGTGATGACCGCTGATCGTCAAGTTCATGAGTAGCCTCCTGTGCACTCTGGGTTGAAAACGCCACCTTTCAGGGTGGATGGCGAACCTCAAATTCGGTGAACCTGAATTCACTATGCGCCCGCAAAACCCGAATTGCAATGGCTTTTCATCAAGCCGTCACGGGTTTTTGAGCCAACTCGGGAAAGCCCTCAGAAGCCCCTCCATGGCACACGGATGAGGCCTTGACGCGACCTCAGAAGGGCGGCAAATTCAGTCAGTTGACCCGCTCGAAAAACGGCTTTTCCGGGCGGGCGGGCGGGCCAGAATTCGGCCCACTGGCGTCAGAGACCCCGGGCCGGGGCCATGACTTCAGCTCAGAACGAACTGCGCCTTGCCAGCGGCCTTGGCCTGGTACATGGCGGCATCCGCCCGCGACAGCAACAGCTCGGCCGACAAAGCGACACCGCCCGAGTCCCCCCCGGTGACGGCGACGCCGATGCTCGCGGCCAGGGTCAGCTCTCGCCCACCCAGCACAACAGGCACGGCCAACTCGGCAAGCAGCTTGCGGGCGACCAAGGCAGCATGGGCTGCCGGATGCGCCAGCCCCTCGAGGATGACGGTGAACTCATCGCCGGCCAAACGCGCCACCGAATCGGTCTCGCGCACAGCCGACTGAACCGTGCGGGCGAAATGACGCAGCACGGCATCGCCGAAGTCGTGCCCGTAGGTGTCGTTGTAGAGCTTGAACCCATCAAGGTCGAGAAACATCAGCGCCAGGCCCGTGCCCTGACGCCGCACCCGGGCCAAGGCCTCCACCAGACGCTGCAGAAACGCGCGCCGGTTGGGCAAGCCTGTCAGGGCATCGTGGCTGGCTTCATGCTGCAGACGTTGTTGCAACTGATACTGGTCGGTCACATCCTGGGCCAGGATGTAGAAGCCGTAGGGCGGACGCGACATGGCGGTGTCCGGGATGAAGTTGGTGTGTACCCGGATCTCACCCCGCCGGGTGTTCAGTCTGGAATCAAAACTGACCATCTCACCCGCCTGCACTCGCTGCAAGGGTTCGAGCTGCGCCGCCAACACCGCACCATCCATGAACCCATCCAGAGACTGCCCCACGATCTGAGCCACCGGCACACCAAACCAATCTTGATACGCCTGGTTGTTGAACTGGTAAATGCGGTTGCCGTCCACATAGGCGATCAGCGCAGGCATGTTGTCGGCCAACAGGCGCAAACGGGTGCGACTTTCCAGCAACTCGCGCTCGACCGCCTTGCGAGCCGAGATATCGTGCAAAAACGCATGCATGCGCACCTGCCCGTGAAAGCGATTCACCCCCAACGAGACTTCAGAAGGGAACAAGCGACCGTCGCGATGCTGGGTCTGTACCTCAAGCCGCCCACCCCCCATGCGGTCAAGCCCCTCCGCCCGAAGGCGCTCAAAAGCCACCTGGTAGCGCGGCACCACCCCCTGCGGTACCAGCAGATCAAAGACGCTGCGCCCAATGGCCTCATCACGTCGCCAACCGAAGGTATCGGTGGCTGCCTCGTTCCAGGCAGTCACCCGGCCACATGGATCCACCTCGATGAAGGCATCGGTGGCATGGGCCAGGGTGGCCCTGAACAGCTCTTTTTCATGCTCCAGCGCCACCTGGGCCGCCTGGCGGCGGTCCACCTCGGTGCTGAGGCGCGCATTGGCCTCGCTGAGCTCCTGGGTCCGGAGCTCAACCCGATGTTCCAGCTCCAGCTGCAACACCGCCAACGCCTGTTCTGAGGCCTTGCGAGCAGTGATGTCGGTGGCCACCAGCACAAAACCGGCCTCGACATCCCGCTCTGCCGCCAGACGCGAAACACCCACCAGAGACCAGGCCAACGACCCATCGGGGCGCAGAAAGAGCAACTCCTGAGGCGACGCGCTCGCATCGGGGCGCAGCAGATCATGCAAATGGCGCAGCACCCGATCCTTGTCAGGCGGAAACAACACCGATTCCAGCGGCTCGCCAGCCAGGCTGTCGGCACTGCAGCCCAGCAGTTGAGCCATTTGCCCGTTCACACGCAACCAACGCCATTGCGGCGAAACCAAGGCCATGCCAACCGAGGCCTGGGCAAAGGTACGCTCAAACTGAGCTGCCGAGAGGTTGGCACGCCGATCCGCTTCCACCCCTCGGAAATACTGCTCCACCAGGGCGGCAAAATCCTGCAGATCCTGGGCCTCTGACGCACCGAAGGGCCGCGGCTGGCGATCGATCAGGCACAAGGCGCCCAAGGGGTGTCCAGCCAAGGACCGGATGGGGCAGCCCGCATAAAAGACCAGCCCAGGCGACCCTGCGACCAGGGGATTGGCCATGAACCGGGCATCCTCACGGGCATCGCTGATCACAAAAGGTTCGTCATGCAGGATGGTGTGGCCGCAGAAGGAATGCTCCCGGGGCAAAGTGCGAGGCGTCTCCCCATGGGCGGACTTGGTCCACTGCAGCTCTGCCGCTACCAGGTTGACCATGGCGATCGGCACCTGGAAATGCCGGGCCGCCAGGCGGGTGATGCGATCCAACTCGGGGACCGACGCCAGATCACAGACCGCCAGCGACTCCAGCACCTGCAGGCGCTGAACTTCATCGGCCGGTACGCCGTACACCCTCATTGCGCGAACCTCCGATGGGACTGCCATAAGCCGCTTCAATGTAACAAATCAGCTTTCACCCGACCAGCACCTGAACCCTGAATGGCGCGGTGGAAAGGGCACCCCGGTCCGCGCCCTGAACAAGGGCTCGAAATGAGCCGACCAGCGTTGTTGCGGTGCGATAATCCGCCCAATTCAATTTTGGAGAGACCGCCTTGGAAACCTACCCCAGTTGGTAGCTTTCAATTCCCGTGGCCGCATCGGGGGTTGAAAGCACCCCATTCCCGACCGATTGCAACCCTGACCCACGGAGCGCGCGATGCTCAATATCTTTACGCTGGCCAATGGCCGGCTGTTCCAGGAAGAAATCGAATCCCTGGAGGAACTGTCCAAGTTTCAGCCCATCTGGGTGGACCTGGAATCCCCCTCGGTTGAAGAAAAACGCTGGATCAAGCAGTACTACGGCCTCTCCATCCCGGAAGACGCGATGGACGAGGACATCGAGGAATCCGCCCGCTTCTACGAAGAAGACAACGGCGAACTCCACATCCGCAGTGACTTTCTGATCGCCGATGACGATGCGCCCCGCACCGTGCGTGTGGCCTTCATCCTGAACCAGCACAACACCGACCTGAAAAGCCGAGGGGTGCTGTTCTCGATCCACGACGAAGACGTGCCGGTGTTCCGCCTGCTGCGCATGCGCGCCCGCCGCGCCCCCGGCCTGATCGAAGACGCCAAGGAAGTGCTGCTCAAGCTGTTCGATGCCGATGCCGAATACTCGGCCGACACCCTGGAAGGCATTTACGACGAGCTGGAAAAGGCCGGCAAGCAGGTGCTTTCCGGCGATGTGACCGACGCCCTGGCTGGCGAAGTGCTGGGCGCCATTGCCCGCCACGAAGACTTGAACGGCCGCATCCGCCGCAACGTGATGGACACGCGGCGCGCCGTCAGCTTCATGATGCGCAGCCGCATGCTGAATGCCGAACAGTTTGAAGAAGCCCGACAGATCCTGCGCGACATCGAGTCGCTGGACAACCACACGGCCTTCCTGTTCGACAAAATCAACTTCCTGATGGACGCTACGGTCGGTTTCATCAACATCAACCAGAACAAGATCATCAAGATCTTCTCGGTGGCCAGCGTGGCCTTGCTGCCCCCCACCCTGATCGCCAGCATTTACGGGATGAACTTCAAGGCCATCCCGGAGCTGGACTGGTCGCTGGGCTACCCCTATGCGCTGGCGCTGATGGCCGCGTCTGCCGTGGTGCCCATGCTGTACTTCCGCCGGCGCGGCTGGCTGCAGTGAACCTGGCCACCGCGCGTCAGGACGGCTGCTGACTCAGGTGATCCAACAGGCCGCCCACGATCAAGGTGGTGCAACGGCCCGCCACCGCCTCCAAGAAAGCCGGAAAATCGACATGCGCCTGGTCATCGGCCCGGTCTGAGATGGTGCGCAGTGCCGCAAAGCGCACCCCGTAGTCGTGACAGACCTGGGCCACCGCGGCAGCCTCCATCTCCACCGCCAAAGCCTCGGGCAGGCGGGCCCGCAGGCCCAGTGCCTCGTCAGCGGCCGAGACAAACCGGTCCCCGCTGATCAACAACCCCTGGTGCACCTGCATGGCATCCAGCCCATACAAGCGCCGCACGGACGCGTCAAAATGGCTCCCGACCCGGGCCTGCAGCGCCTGGGCGGCCACCCTCAGGCCTTCTGCCAACAGGGGATCGCAGGCGAAATGCGACTGCCCATAAAGGGGCACTTCATAGCGCGGAAACAGCGGCGAGGCATCCATGTCGTGCTGCAGGCAATGGGTGGCGACCACCACGTCGCCCACCGTCACGCCCTCCCCCAGACCGCCAGCCACCCCGCTGAACACGATGTCCGTCACACCAAAGCGCTCGATCAAGGCGGTGGCGGTGGTGGCTGCGGCCACCTTGCCGACACGGGACAGCGCCAGCACCACAGGCCGGCCGCGCCACAGGCCCAGGCAGTACTCACGGCCGGCATGCTGCTCCACACGCGGTTGATCCAGCAGGGCGCGCAGACCCGTCTGCTCCTGCGACAGGGCACTGAGAATAGCGAGCGTCATCCATCCAACTCCTGAACAATCGAACAGCACCCCTTGGCACTGAGCATGAAAAAGCGGCCCGAAGGCCGCCCGCATTGTGCCGCGTCCCGACCCGCGCCCGGGTTCAGGCCTTGTCGCGCAACTCCCGGCGCAGGATCTTGCCCACCGGGGTCTTGGGCAGATCGGTGCGGAACTCGATGATGCGCGGCTGTTTGTAGCCCGTCAGGTTGGCGCGGCAGAACTCCTTCACCTGCACATCGGTCAGCTCAGGGTGCTTTTTCACGATCACCAGCTTCACCGCCTCGCCGGTCTTTTCATCAGGCACGCCGACGGCGGCACACTCCAGCACGCCCTCCAGGTCGGCCACCACCTCTTCCACCTCATTGGGATAGACGTTGAAGCCGCTGACCAGAATCATGTCTTTCTTGCGATCGACGATCTTGAAGAACCCCTTGGCATCCACCACACCAATGTCACCGGTCTTGAAGAACCCATCGGGTGTCATGACCTTGGCGGTTTCATCGGGGCGCTGCCAGTAGCCGGCCATGACCTGCGGACCCTTGATGGCGATCTCGCCCGGCTGGCCCAGAGGCACGTCCAGGCCATCGTCATCGAGCAGCTTGAGGAAAGTGCTGGGCAGGGGCACGCCGATGGTGCCGGTGTATTCGGTGGCCGTCACTGGATTGCAGCTGACGGTGGGCGACGTTTCCGACAGACCATAGCCCTCGCAGATCGGACAGCCCGTCTTCTCCAGCCAGAGCTTGGCCACCGCGCCCTGCACCGCCATGCCTCCACCCACCGACACCTTGAGGTTCTTCCAGTTCACGGTGCCGAAATCCGGATGGTTCGCCAGCCCGTTGAAGAGCGTGTTGACCGCGGGAAAACTGTGGAAGGTGTGCCGGCGCAGTTCCTTGAACACCGAGGGCAGATCGCGCGGATTGGGGATCAGGATCAGCTTGCCCCCGGTGCGCATGGACAGCATCATGCCCACAGTGAAGGCAAAGATGTGGTACAGAGGCAAGGCACACACGCTCGTGGGCTGCTCATGGGCCGGCACCTGGCCCATCACCGGCGAATTCCAGGCCTCGGACTGCAACACGTTGGCGATCACGTTGCGGTGCAGCAGCACCGCGCCCTTGGACACCCCGGTGGTGCCCCCGGTGTACTGCAGCAAGGCCACATCGTCGGCCTTGATGTCGGGGCGCTTGAACGAACGACGGGTGCCCTGACGCACCGCATCCTTGAACCGCACGGCGCCGGGCAGGTGGTACTCGGGCACCATCTTCTTGACATTGCGCACCACGTAGTTGACCAGGGCGCCCTTGAGCAGGCCCAGCTCATCACCCATCGCGCACAGCACCACATGCTTGACCGGCGTGTGGGCCAGGCACTGCTGCAAGGTGGTGGCAAAGTTTTCAATCAGGATGATGGCCTTGGCGCCCGAATCCTTGAGCTGGTGCTCCAGTTCGCGCGGCGTGTACAGCGGGTTCACATTGACCACCACCAGGCCCGCGCGCAACACCGCCGCCACGCACACCGGGTACTGGGGAATGTTGGGCATCATCAGGGCGACGCGGTCACCCTTGCTCAGGCCCAGCCCCTGCAGGTAGGCGGCCAGTGCCAAGCTTTGGCGGTGGGCCTGCGCATAGGTCACATCCCGACCCATGAAACTGTAGGCCACCCGGCTGGCATGCTTCTCGAAACTCTCCTCCATCAAGGCCACCAAGGAGGCGTAATGCGAAGGATCGATGTCGGCGGGCACCCCTTGGGGGTAACTGCCGAGCCATGGGCGGTCGGTCATTTCTTGTCTCTCCAGACTCTTGCTTGGGAATATGCGCAGTCCTTCGAGTCAAGTCAGGCCTGCGTCAGCACAACCTCCTATTTTGATTCGTTTTTTTACAAAACGACACTCAATCAAGAGCTCACACCGAGCGCAGCCCGACGCAAAAGTATGCAATCACACAATTGCGTGCGTCTGGAGCGGGATCACTCCACCGCCTTCACCATGTCTTCAACCACCTTCTTGGCGTCCCCGAAGACCATCATGGTCTTGTCCATGTAGAAGAGTTCGTTGTCCAGGCCCGCGTAGCCTGCGGCCATCGAGCGCTTGTTCACGATCACCGTCTTGGCCTTGTAGGCCTCCAGGATGGGCATGCCGTAGATCGGGCTGCCCTTCACGTGGGCGGCCGGGTTCACCACGTCATTGGCCCCCAGGATGATGGCCACATCGGCCTGACCGAACTCGCCATTGATGTCTTCCATCTCGAACACCTGGTCGTAAGGCACTTCGGCCTCGGCCAACAGCACGTTCATGTGGCCCGGCATGCGGCCCGCCACCGGGTGGATGGCGTACTTCACGATCACGCCGTGCTCGGTCAGCTTGGCGGCCAGTTCCTTCACGGCGTGCTGCGCCCGCGCCACGGCCAGACCATAACCCGGCACGATGACCACGGTCTCGGCGTTCGACAGCACAAAGGCCGCGTCGTCCGCGCTGCCGCTCTTGACGTTGCGCTGCACCTGATCACCGGCCGTTGCCGTGGCCGCTTCACCGCCAAAGCCGCCCAGAATCACGTTGAAGAACGAGCGGTTCATGGCCTTGCACATGATGTAGCTCAGGATGGCCCCCGAGCTGCCCACCAGAGAGCCAGCAATGATCAGCATGGCGTTGTTCAGGCTGAAGCCGATGCCGGCCGCGGCCCAGCCCGAGTAGCTGTTCAGCATCGACACCACCACCGGCATGTCGGCGCCACCGATCGGGATGATGATCAACACGCCCATCACAAAGGCCAGCGCCAGCATGGCAAAAAAGGCCGTCCAGTTCTCGGTGACCATGAAGGCCAGCCCCAGGCCCACGGTGGCCAGGCCCAGCACCAGGTTCAGCATGTGCTGACCCGCGAACTGCACCGGAGCGCCCTGGAACAAGCGGAACTTGTACTTGCCCGACAGCTTGCCGAAGGCAATCACCGAGCCACTGAAGGTGATGGCACCGATGGCCGCGCCCAGGAACAGCTCCAGCCGGTTGCCCGTCGGGATCAGGTCGCCCTTGGCGTGCACGATCTGGAAGGCATACGGCTCAGCGACCGCGGCCACGGCAATGAACACCGCCGCCAGACCGATCATGCTGTGCATGAAGGCCACCAGCTCCGGCATCTTGGTCATCTCGACGCGCTGCGCCATCACGGCGCCGGCGCCGCCGCCCACCACCAGGGCGGCCAGCACATAGCCCAGTCCACCCACGGTGGACAGGCCGGCCGTTTCAGACAGTTTGACGATCAGGGCCGCCGTGGTCAGCACGGCGATCGTCATGCCGATCATGCCGAACAGATTGCCCCGGATCGAGGTGGTGGGATGGGACAAGCCCTTGAGCGCCTGGATGAAACAGACGCTGGCCACCAGGTACAGCAGGGTGACGAGGTTCATGCTCATGCTTTGTCTCCGTGAGCCGCCGGGGCCTTCTTTTCTTTCTTGCGGAACATCTCCAGCATGCGCCGGGTGACGAGAAAACCACCGAACACGTTGACTGCGGCCAGCGCCACGGCCAACACGCCCATGGTCTTGCCCAGGGGCGTTTCGGTCAGGGCAGCCGCGAGCATGGCGCCCACGATCACGATGGCCGACACCGCATTGGTCACCGCCATCAGGGGCGTGTGCAAGGCGGGCGTCACGGTCCACACCACGTGGTAGCCCACGTAGATGGCCAGCACGAAGATGATCAGGTTGATCAGGGTTGGGGATACAACATCCACGACTGTCTCCTTTGTATTGAGGCCGCTAGCGACCTATTGCGGCAAAGCCATCGGGAAATCCGGCAGATTCAAGGCCCCATCGAGGGACGCCGCGCTCAGACGCGCCGCCTGGGCAACCTTGCGGGCCCATTCCTCAGCAGGCCGGCCGGCCATCAGAAAATCACCGTTGCTGCGCGTCACCGGCTCAGTCAGCCGGCGGTTGGCCAGCACCTGCACCAGCACGTAGCCTCCGCCCTCGGTGTTGTAGCGGAAGTCCAGCGCACCAAAGGGTTTGGTCGGCAGGCTCTGGTGGCTGCCCAGGTAGGCGTTGAGCTTGGGATAGCGCGACGCCAGCCAGTCATGACCATCGGCCCAGCGCTTGTAGCGCAGGCAGTCGGTCCGCGTGGGGCTGCCGGCGGTGACATCCTCGACGTAAACGCCGCGCTCCTGCGGGCACGCATTGGGCACGGCCTGGCGATCTGGCCACAAGCCGCTGCGGTTGGACTGCACCACCATCACGGCCAGCAGAGACTGATCAGCGCCGCGCAAACCCACCACCCGGGTGGGCAACGTTGGGGCCGGCCGGGTCGCGTCCAGGCTGTCCAGCGACTCTTCACCACCGCCCAGATCCACCCATTGCCCGCCCGCTTTTGCCGCCGGCAGGCTCACCTTGGCCCGACCGGCCGAGGGACTGCCTTCGGGGATGACGGAGCACGCCGTCAGGCCCAGCACGGCAGCCGCCATGGCCCACGCCCCCAGGCGCAGGTTCAAGGGCTCACTCTTCATCCTCATGCGCGCTTCACCGTTCCTTCGTGCGTCATCAGGCAGGCGGCCACGATGTCGTCTTCCAAATCCACATGCAACTGCCCCTCCTTGTTCAGCACCAGCTTCAGGAAGTCGAGCACGTTGCGGGCATACAGTGCCGAGGCGTCTGCGGCCACCAAGGCGGGCAGATTGGTTTCACCCACCAGCGTCACGCCGTGGCGCTGCACCGTCTTGTCGGCCTCGGTCAGCGGGCAGTTGCCCCCCGGGCCACCGTGCGGGCCTTGCGGACCCTTGCCCGCCGCCAGATCCACCAGCACCGAGCCGGGCTTCATGGCCTTGACCATGTCTTCGGTCACCAGCACCGGTGCGGCGCGGCCAGGAATCAGCGCGGTGGAGATCACCACGTCGGCCTGCGCCACGCGCTTGGCCACTTCAACCTTCTGCCGCTCCAGCCAGCTCGGCGGCATGGGACGCGCATAGCCGCCCACGCCCTGGGCCGCTTCTTTTTCCTCGGCGGTTTCATAGGGCACGTCGATGAACTTGCCCCCCAGGGATTCGACCTGTTCCTTCACCGACGGGCGCACATCCGACGCCTCGATCACCGCCCCCAGGCGCTTGGCCGTGGCGATCGCCTGCAGGCCCGCCACACCCACCCCGAGAATCACCACGCGGGCCGCCTTCACCGTGCCTGCGGCGGTCATCAGCATCGGAAAGAAGCGCTGGTACTTGTCGGCAGCGATCATCACGGCCTTGTAGCCGGCAATGTTGGCCTGCGAGGACAGCACGTCCATGCTCTGGGCCCGTGTGGTGCGCGGCGCCGCCTCCAGGGCGTAGGCCGTGAGTCCGGCCGCAGCCAGGCGCTGCAAGCCTTCGGCGTCAAAGGGGTTGAGCATGCCCACCACCGTGGCCCCAGGCTTGAACAGGGGCAACTCCGCGGCAGACGGCGCCCGCACCTTGAGCACCAGACCGGCGCCAAAGGCCCCGGCGACATCGGTGATGGTGGCGCCGGCAACCACATAGGCCTCGTCGGTCACGCTGGCCGCCACACCGGCACCCGACTGCACGGCAATCTCGTGCCCCTGGGCTTTCAGTTTCTTCACGGTTTCCGGGGTGACCGCCACCCGGGTCTCCCCCGCCGCTGTTTCAGCAGGAACGCCAATGAACATGAGACTCTCCTCGTGGATGAATGACCGGTATTTTTCGAATGACCGCGAGCTTACATGATGCCCGACGCGCGGTCGTGTCCAGGAGGAGACCGACGTTTGCGCGCCTCCGCGTCAGAGCGACGTCACATCGCCCGGGAATAATGGCGGGATGAAAATCCGTTGGAAACCCAGTGTCACGGTGGCCGCCCTGATGGAGCGCGACGGCAAATTCCTGCTGGTCGAAGAACACACCGACTCCGGCCTCAAGCTGAACAACCCGGCTGGCCACCTCGATCCCGGCGAATCGCCCGCCGATGGCTGCGCCCGCGAAGCCCTGGAAGAGACCGCTCACCACTTCAAACCGACCGCTCTGGTGGGCATCTACCTGTCACGCTTCCGCAAGAAATCCACGGGTGAAGACATCACTTACATGCGCTTTGCATTTTGTGGCACCGTCGGAGACGAAGTCCCCGGCATGGCGCTTGACGAGGGCATCGTGCGCGCCCTGTGGATGACGCCCGAAGAGATCCGCGCCAACCAGCACCGGCACCGCAGTCCGCTGCTTTTGCGCTGCCTGGACGACTACCTGGCCGGCAAGCGCTACCCGCTGGACATGGTCTACACCGACGAGACGGTGCTGCAGACGCCCCCGCCTTGACCCTGACGCGGACAGCCCATGGCCCCGGCGGGGATAATCCCGGGGCTATGAACAAACAACGCATCGTGGTGGGCCTGAGTGGCGGGGTGGACTCCGCCGTCACGGCGCACCTGCTCAAACAGCAAGGCCACGAGGTCATCGGCATCTTCATGAAGAACTGGGAAGATGACGACGACAGCGAGTTCTGCTCCAGCCGGCAGGATTTTCTCGACGCGGCCAGCGTGGCCGATGTGCTGGGCATCGAGATCGAACACGTCAACTTCGCCGCCGAATACAAGGACCGCGTCTTTGCCGAGTTCCTGACCGAGTACCAGGCCGGCCGCACCCCCAACCCCGACGTGCTGTGCAACGCCGAGATCAAATTCAAGGCCTTTCTCGACCACGCCATGCGTCTGGGGGCCGACCGCATCGCCACGGGCCATTACGCCCGCGCCCGCTTCAACCCGGCCACGAAAAAGCATGCGCTGCTCAAGGGCCTCGATCCGGCCAAGGACCAAAGCTACTTTCTGCACCGCCTGAACCAGGCCCAGATCAGCAAAACGCTGTTTCCGGTCGGCGAGCTGCGCAAGACCGAGGTGCGGCGCATCGCCGAAGAAATCGGTTTGCCCAATGCCAAGAAGAAGGACTCGACCGGCATCTGCTTCATCGGCGAGCGACCGTTCCGCGAGTTTCTGAACCGCTACATCTCCCGCGAGCCCGGCCCCATCAAGGACGAGCGTGGCCGCAAACTGGGCACCCATGTGGGCCTGTCGTTTTACACCCTGGGCCAGCGCCAGGGCCTGGGCATCGGCGGCGTGAAGGAAAAGGGTGCCCAGCGCGGCAGCGGCGACCATTCCCCCTGGTTCGTGGCCCGCAAGGACATCCCCAACAACACGCTGTGGGTGGTGCAAGGCCACGATCACCCCTGGCTGCAATACCGCAGCCTGCAGGCCGACAACGCCAGTTGGGTGGCCGGCGAGCCCCCGGCTCAAGCAGGGCTGGGCGCCAAGACGCGCTATCGGCAGGCCGATGCCGCCTGCACCTTCGAACCCGGCACGACGGCCGAGACCTTCGGCCTGAACTTCACCGAGCTGCAATGGGCCGTGACCCCTGGCCAGAGCGCCGTGCTGTACGACGGCGAAGTCTGTCTGGGCGGCGGGATCATCTCCGCAGCCCAGGCTTGACCGCCCGGCGAGTGCGCCTCGCCGGCACCACACCCACCACCTGAGCTGCCGAGCCGTTGAAACACGGAGCGGTCGCGACCACGCGCACCGCCGCGGTGCCGAGCGCCCCAACTTCAAACACCTGCGCCGCCTCGCGCTGAGGCTGCGGGTCTCGTGTCGCGCCGACATGGTGCAAACCCGCATCACAAACCTGGCACACCTGTTGCATCATGAAAAAAGCTGACCATTTGATCAGCTTTTGACGATCAAAACAGGAGTTGCCCCCGTGACCCAGACACCGACCACCGGCCCCGACATCCAGGCAGGGCGGCTCGCCCCAGCCGACTATGCCCAGCGCTTTGCGGACGCGGGCGATCCCTTCACGGCACAGCAGGCCGTGCTGGAGGCCGAGCGCTGCCTCTACTGCTACGACGCCCCCTGCGCCACCGCCTGCCCCACCAGCATCGATGTGCCCAGCTTCATTCACCGCATCAGCCAGGGCAATGTGCGGGGCGCCGCCCAGGCCATCCTGAGCGCCAACCCGCTGGGCGGCATGTGTGCCCGCGTCTGCCCCACCGAAGAGCTGTGCGAGGCCGTGTGCGTGCGCAACACCCAGCAGGGCGTGCCGGTGGCCATCGGCAAACTGCAGCGCCACGCGGTGGACGCCGTGATGCACCTGCCGCAGAGCGCCCTGTTCCAGCGCGCCCCGGCCACCGGCAAGAAGGTGGCCGTGGTGGGTGCCGGCCCGGCCGGCCTGGCCTGCGCCCACGGCCTGGCCCTGAAGGGCCACGACGTGACCGTGTTCGACGCCCACGCCAAGCCCGGCGGCCTCAATGAATACGGCCTGGCCACCTACAAGACCGCCGACAACTTTGCCCAACGCGAGATCGACTGGCTGCTGGGCATCGGCGGCATCACGATCCAGACCGCTTGGAAGCTCGAATCGGCAGCCCAGCTGGACACCCTGCGCGCCGACTTCGACGCGGTTTTCCTGGGCATCGGCCTGGGCGCCGTCAACCAGCCCGCGCTGCCCGGCAGCACGCTCGCCGGCATCCGTGATGCGGTCGACTTCATTGCCGAGCTGCGCCAGTGCACCGACCTCTCCACCCTGCCCGTGGGCCGCCGCGTGGTGGTGATCGGGGGCGGCATGACCGCGGTCGACGCCTCGGTGCAGTCGCGCCTGCTGGGCGCCAGCGAGGTGCACATGGTGTACCGCCGCGGCCCCGAGGCCATGGGTGCCTCGGAGGACGAACAGACCTGGGCCAAAACGAATGGCGTGGTGATCGAGCACTGGCTGGCCCCGGTGGCCTTCGAAGGCGAGCAAGGCGCCGTGCGGGCCGTGCGCTTCGAGCGCCAGCAACTGGTCGATGGCCGCCTGCAAGGCACGGGCGTCTTTGAAATCCGGGCTGCCGACACTGTGCTGCAGGCCGTCGGCCAGAAGCTGGCGACGGCTCCCTGGCTGCAAAACCTGCAGCTCGAAGCCGGCCGCATCGCCGTGAATGCCCAGGGCCGTACCAGCCTGGCCGGCGTCTGGGCCGGCGGCGACTGCGTGGGCGGCGGCCGCGACCTCACGGTCGAGGCGGTCGAAGACGGCAAACAGGCCGCCCTCGCCATCCACAGCACCCTTTCTTCTTCCAACGCCTGAGCCCCAAGGAAACCGACATGGCTGACCTGAGCATTGACTTCGCGGGCATCAAGAGCCCCAACCCCTTCTGGCTGGCTTCTGCGCCGCCCACCGACAAAGCCGTCAACGTGCTGCGCGCCTTCGAGGCCGGCTGGGGCGGCGTGGTCTGGAAAACCCTGGGCGAAGACCCACCGGTGGTGAACGTGCACGGCCCGCGCTACAGCGCCCTGCTGTCGCCCGACCGCAAGGTGCTGGGCTTCAACAACATCGAGCTGATCTCCGACCGCCCGCTGGCCACCAACCTGCGCGAGATCCGCGAGGTCAAACGCGCCTTCCCCGACCGGGCCATGGTGGTGTCGCTGATGGTGCCCTGCCAAGAGTCATCGTGGAAGGCGATCCTGCCCCAGGTGGAAGACACCGGGGCGGATGGCATTGAGCTGAACTTCGGCTGCCCGCACGGCATGAGCGAGCGCGGCATGGGCGCGGCCGTGGGTCAGGTGCCCGAGTACATCCAGATGGTGACCGAGTGGTGCAAGCACTATTCGAAGATGCCCGTGATCGTGAAGCTCACCCCCAACATCACCGACGTGCGCTACCCGGCGCGGGCCGCCAAGGCCGGCGGGGCCGATGCGGTGTCGCTGATCAACACCATCAACTCCATCATGGGCGTGGACCCGCGTACCCTGACCATGGTGCCCAGCACGGCGGGCAAGGGCTCGCACGGCGGCTACTGCGGCCCGGCGGTGCGCCCCATCGCCCTGAACATGGTGGCCGAGATCGCCCGCGACGCCGAGACCGCCGGCATCCCCATCTCGGGCATCGGCGGCATCGGCACCTGGCGCGACGCGCTTGACTTCCTGGCCCTGGGTGCCGGCAGCGTGCAGGTGTGCACCGCCGCCATGGTGTACGGCTTCAAGATCGTGCAGGACATGGCCAGCGGCCTGTCCAACTACATGGACGACATGGGGATCACCTCGGTGGCCGAGATCACCGGCCGCGCCGTGCCCACGGTCAGCGACTGGCGCTTCCTCAACCTCAACCACATCAGCAAAGCCGTCATCGACACCGACAAGTGCATTGAATGCGGGCGCTGCCATGTGGTCTGCGAAGACACCTCCCATCAGGCCATCACCGCCACCAAGGACGGCAAGCGCCACTTCGAGGTCAAGGAAGAGGAATGCGTGGGCTGCAACCTGTGCGTGTCGGTGTGCCCCGTGGACGACTGCATCACGCTCAAGGACCTGGCCCCCGGCGAAATCGACCTGCGCACGGGCAAGCCCGTGAGTGCCGAGCCCCTGAACTGGACCGCGCATCCGAACAACCCGATGCGCGTCACCGCCTGAGACCTATTCCAAAGACGCCCCCAAGCAGGTGGGGCAGGCTGGCCCGGGGTGGTGAGCGGCGCGCATGCTCACTGGCTCCAGCGGCTGGCCGCACCCACCTCATCCACCCCCACGAGGAGACAAGCGCATGACCCCGAGACAAGCCGACGCCCACCCGGGCGACCTGTGGAACGAAGACCTGGCCCCCACCCAGGCGCACCAGCGCACCTGGCGCTGGATGCACTTTGCCGCCCTGTGGGTGGGCATGGTGATGTGCATCCCGGCCTACACCCTGGCCGCCAGCCTGATCGAGGCCGGCATGTCCTGGTCCCAGGCGGTGGGCACGGTGTTCCTGGGCAACCTGATCGTGCTGCTGCCCATGCTGCTGATCGGCCATGCGGGCGCCAAGCATGGCATTCCGTACGCCGTGCTGGCACGGGCCTCCTTTGGCACGCGTGGCGCCAAGCTGCCGGCCCTGCTGCGCGCCCTGGTGGCCTGCGGCTGGTACGGCATCCAGACCTGGTTCGGCGGCATGATGATCTACACCCTGGCGGGCGTGCTGATCGGCCACCCGCTGGAGGGCGACAAGCTGCCCGGCCTGGGCATCAACCTGGGCCAACTGGTGTGCTTCCTGCTGTTCTGGGCCATCCAGTTCTATTTCGTGGTGCACGGCATCGAATCGATCCGCAAGCTGGAGACCTGGACGGCCCCAATCAAGATCGTGATCTGCGGCGTGCTGCTGGTCTGGGCCTACCAGAAGGCGGGCGGCTTCGGCCCCATCCTGGACCAACCCTCTCAATTTGAAGCGGGCGGCAAGAAGGCCGGTCAGTTTCAGGCCGTGTTCTGGCCCTCGCTGACCGCCATGGTGGGCTTCTGGGCCACGCTGGCGCTGAACATCCCCGACTTCACCCGCTTCGCGCGCACCCAGCGCGATCAGGTCATCGGCCAGGCCCTGGGCCTGCCCCTGCCCATGGGCCTGCTGGCCGCCATGGCGGTGTTCGTCACCTCGGCCACCGTGGTCATCTATGGCAAGGCGCTGTGGGACCCGGTCGACCTGGCCAGCCGCATGACCGGCGCGGCCGTGCTGATCGCCCTGCTGGTGCTGCTGATCGACACCGTCAGCGTGAACCTGGCGGCCAACCTGGTGGGCCCGGCCTACGACTTCTCGGCCCTGCACCCGGCCCGCATCAGCTACCGCACCGGCGGCTATATCACCGTGGGCATCGCCATCGTGATGATGCCCTGGAAGATCCTGGAGTCCACCCAGGGCTACATCTTCACCTGGCTGATCGGCTACTCGGCCCTGCTCGGGCCGGTGGCCGGCATCCTGATGGTCGACTACTACCTGCTGCGCCGCACCGAGCTGGCGGTGAGCGAGCTGTACGACGACAACGGCCGCTACCGCTACAGCGGCGGCTGGAACTGGATCGCCGTGCTGGCCTTTGCCGCCGGCGTGGCGCCCAATGTGCCCGGCTTTCTGAATGCGGCCTTCCCCAGCACCTTCCCCGATGTGGCCGAGGGCTTCAAACAACTGTATGCCTATGCCTGGTTTGCAGGCCTGGGAATTGCATCCGTGGTCTACCGACTTGGCATGGCAGGCAGAACCCAGTCCGTGGGTCTGGTGCGCCGCCGGGTCTGAGGCCCCTCTTGCCGGGGCCTGGTGCGGCCCCGGCCTGGCACGCCGCCAGCCCGTGCGGCATTTTTGATGGAGAGACTTGCTCATGAACACAGCCCAGACCTCAGCCTTGTTGATCCGAGGCGGTACCGTCGTCAACGCCGACCGCAGCTTTCGTGCCGATGTGTTGTGCCAGGACGGCCAGATCGTGGCTGTGGGTGAGGGCCTGCAGGCCCCCGCCGGCGCCACCGTGGTCGATGCCGGCGGCCAGTACGTGATGCCGGGCGGCATCGACCCGCACACCCACATGCAACTGCCCTTCATGGGCACGGTCACGCGCGACGACTTCTTCAGCGGCACCGCGGCCGCGCTGGCGGGCGGCACCACCAGCATCATCGACTTCGTGATCCCCGACCCGCAGCAGCCGCTGCTCGACGCCTACAAGACCTGGCGCGGCTGGGCCGAGAAATCCTGCGCCGACTATGGCTTTCACGTGGCCATCACCTGGTGGGGCGACAGCGTGCACGCCGACATGGGCACCCTGGTGCGCGACGAGGGCGTGAACAGCTTCAAGCACTTCATGGCCTACAAGAACGCCATCATGTGCGACGACGAAACCCTGGTGAACAGCTTCCGCCGCGCACTGGAGCTGGGCGCCATGCCCACCGTGCACGCCGAAAACGGCGAGCTGGTCTTCCTGCTGCAGCAGGAGATGAAGAACCAGGGCATCACCGGCCCCGAAGGCCACCCACTGTCACGCCCACCCGCCGTCGAGGCCGAGGCGGCCCAGCGCGCCATCGCCATCGCCGACGTGCTCAACGTGCCGATCTATGTGGTGCACGTGTCCTGCGCCGAATCGGCCGAGGCCATCGCCCGTGCCCGCGCCAAGGGCCAACGCGTGTACGGCGAGGTGCTGGCCGGCCACCTGGTGGTGGACGACAGCGTGTACCGCCACCCCAGCTACGACGTGGCCGCTGCCCATGTGATGAGCCCGCCCTTCCGTGAAAAAAGCCACCAACAGGCGCTGTGGCGCGGCCTGCAGGCCGGCCACCTGCACACCACCGCCACCGACCACTGCACCTTCTGCGCCGAGCAAAAAGCCATGGGCAAGGCCGATTTCAGCAAGATCCCGAACGGCACCGGGGGTGTCGAGGAACGCCTGGCCGTGCTGTGGGATGAGGGCGTGAACAGCGGCCGCCTGACCCCCAGCGAGTTTGTCGCCGTGACCTCGGCCAACGCGGCCAAGCTGTTCAACCTGTACCCCCGCAAAGGCTGCGTGGCCGCCGGCGCCGATGCCGACCTGGTGGTCTGGGACCCCGCCGCCACCAAGACCCTGTCGGTCAAGACCCAGCACTCACTGGGCGACTACAACATCTTCGAAGGCAAGACCGTGACCGGCGTGCCCAGCCACACCATCAGCCAGGGCCGCCTGGTCTATGTGCAAGGCGACTTGCGCGTGGAGCGCGGCAGCGGCCGCTACCTGAAGCGCCCGCCCTTCGGCCCCACTTTTGACGCCCTGGGCCGCAAGGCCGCCCTGGCCAAGCCCACCGCCGTGACCCGCTGAAAGGAGTACCCCCCATGAACCCGAAAGACCTTCTGCCCCCCACCGAGGCCCTGCGCATCAACGGCGAACGCCTGTGGGACAGCCTGATGACCCTGGCCCGCATCGGCGGCACCGACAAGGGCGGCGTGTGCCGCCTGGCCCTGACCGAGCTCGACCGCCAGGGCCGTGACCTGGTCGTGGGCTGGGCCCGCGAGGCCGGCCTGAGCATCACTGTCGACCAGATCGGCAACGTGTTCATGCGCCGCCCCGGCCGCAACAACAACCTGCCCCCCGTCATGACCGGCAGCCACATCGACACCCAGCCCACCGGCGGCAAGTTCGACGGCAATTACGGCGTGCTGGCCGGCCTGGAGGTGGTGCGCACCCTCAATGACCACGGCATCCAGACCGAGGCCCCGATCGAGGTCGCCTTCTGGACCAACGAAGAGGGCTCGCGCTTCGTGCCCGTGATGATGGGCTCGGGCGTGTTCGCCGGCGCCTTCACCCTGGAGCACGCCTACGCCGCCACCGACACCGAGGGCAAGAGCGTCAAGGACGAGTTGGCCCGCATCGGCTACATCGGGGACCAGGTGCCGGGCCAGCACCCCATCGGCGCCTACTTCGAGACCCACATCGAGCAGGGCCCGGTGCTGGAGGACCACGACAAGACCATCGGCGTGGTCAGCGCGGTGCTGGGCATCCGCTGGTACGACTGCACCGTGACCGGCATGGAAGCCCACGCCGGCCCCACCCCCATGGGCCTGCGCAAGGACGCGCTGCAGGTCGCTACCCGCGTGATGCAAGAGGTGGTGGCCATCGGCAACCGCTACGCCCCGCACGGGCGTGGCACCGTGGGCATGGTCAACGTGCACCCCAACAGCCGCAACGTGATCCCGGGCCGGGTCAAGTTCTCGATGGACCTGCGCAACAGCACCGACGCCCTGGTCGACCAGATGGACGCCGACATCCGCGCCTACGCGGCCCAGGTGGTCGCCGAGACCGGGCTGAAGATCGAGGTCGAACTGGTGTCGCACTACCCGGCCCAGCCCTTCCACGCCGACTGCGTGAATGCGGTGCAGCGCGCCGCCGAGCGCCTGGGCTACAGCCACATGCCCGCCGTGTCAGGCGCGGGCCACGATGCCGTCTACATGGCCAAGCTGGCGCCCACGGGCATGATCTTCATCCCCTGCAAAGATGGCATCAGCCACAACGAGATCGAGGACGCCAAGCCCGAGCACATCACCGCGGGCTGCAACGTGCTGCTGCAGGCCATGCTGGAGCGGGCGGGCTGAAGCGTCGCCCCCTCAGGGGGGCGTCAATCCACACCCTCGCAGCACCAGCCCCACCACATGTTCGGTGGCCTCGGCATAGTCCTTGGGCGTGAGGGCGCTGCGCCCCAGCACGGCAGCGATCTGCACATCAAAGTCGGCATAGGTCTGGGTGGCAGACCAGATGGTGAAGAACAGGTGCACGGTGCTGACCGGCGCCATGCGGCCCTGGGCCACCCAACCGTCGAGCACGGCGGCCTTTTCGAGCACCAGGTCGCGCAGTTCGGTCTCCAGCAGGGTCTGCAACACAGGCGCCCCATGCAGCAACTCGTTGGCGAACACCTTGGAGGCATGCGGGCGCTGCTGCGACAGGCGCATCTTGTCGCGGATGTAATCCCCCAGGGCCGTGGCGGGGTCGGCCTCGGGCGTGATGCCGTGCGTGGGCGCCAGCCAGTCGCTGAGGGTGCGCGCCAGCACGGCCCGGTACAGGTCTTGTTTGTTACCGAAGTAGTAATGCAGGTTGGCCTTGGGCAGGTCGGCCGCTTCGGCAATGGCGGCCATGGTGGCGCCGCTGAAGCCGGCACCGGCAAACACGCGCTCGGCAGCCTCCAGGATCAGGCTCTCGTTGGCCTGTCGGATCTGGCCTTTGGCGGCATCAGCAGCGGCCGCGGAGGCCGCCGGGGCAGACGGGAGCTTGGGGACGGAAGGCATGGGATCTCTTCAGAGGAAAAAAGCGGGCAGCGCCCCATCGGGCGCCTGTGCAAACACACAGGGGCGAAGGATACGCTGCCCGCGGGGCAGGCCTGCCGCTCATGCGCAGGCCGAGGAGGGGACCGAACCAGCCCGTCAATGCTGGGCGGCTTCCCACACCACATGGCTGTAGGCGGCCTTGCCCGGGTCTTTCTTGATGACCGGCGAGCTACCGCCGTTGAGCAGGACCTTGACCGTGCGCTCGTAGGCAGCCGGGTCCAGGTAGCCGATCTTGTCGGTGCCCGCCTTGCTGATCAGCTTGGCCACGTTCTCCATCTGGCGCTTCTGCACCGCCACGGTGGCGCTGCCCGAACTGTCTTGCGCCACCACGATCTTGGCGGCCTCCTCGGGGTTCTTGACGGCCTCGTTCCAACCCTTGAAGGTAGCCTTCAGGAACTTGCCCATCTTGGCCACAAAGGCCTTGTCCTTGAGGCTGGATTCGAGCACATACAAGCCGTCTTCCAGCGAGGCCACGCCCTGGTCCTCATAGAAAAAGGTCACCAGGTCGCTTTCCTTGACGCCGGCATCCACCACCTGCCAGTACTCGTTGTAGATCATGGTCGAGATGCAGGCGGCCTGGTTCTGCAGCAGCGGGTCGACGTTGAAGCCTTGCTTGAGGATCTTGATGTCGCTGTCGGTCTTGTAGCCCAGCTTGGCCATCCAATTCAGGAAGGGGTACTCATTGCCGCCGTACCAGACGCCCAGGGTCTTGCCCTTGAGGTCTTTCGGGCTGCTCACGCCGCTGGACTTCTTGCAGGTCAGCATCAGGCCCGAGCGGTCAAACACCTGGGCGATGTTGACCAGAGGCACGCCGGCCTCGCGCGCCGCCAGGGCGTCGGGCATCCAGTTGACGATGGCATCGGCCGACTTGCCCGCGATCACCTGCACCGGCGAGATGTCGGGGCCGCCGGGTTTGATGGTCACGTCCAGCCCGGCCTCTTTGTAGAAGCCCTTGGCCTGGGCCACGTAGTAGCCCGCAAACTGGGCCTGAGGCACCCACTTCAGCTGCACCGTGACCTTGTCGGCCGCGTGCGCGGCGGCACCGCCCAAGGCCAGCAGGGCTGCCAGCACGCCAGCGGACAAGCGAAAAGAACTCTTCATGGGACGCTCCTTGTGATGAAAAAAGACAGACAGGGGTGAAAGAACACAGAACAAGCGATGCACAGCAGGCCTTGCCGCCTCAGCCCCGCACCGAGGGATGCCAGAACGCCACCCGGCGTTCCAGACGCACGAGCAAGGCGTAGGCCAGCGAGCCGGTGACCGCCGCCACCGCGATCGCGCCCCACACCAGGGCCATGTTCATGCGCGCGGCCTCGGTGGAGATGCGAAAGCCCAACCCGGCCGTGGGCGAGCCGAAGAACTCGGCCACGATGGCGCCGATCAGGGCCAGCGTGGCATTCACCTTCAGCGCCCCCACCACAAAGGGCGATGCGGCGGGCAGGCGCAGGCTCCACAGCGTGCGGCCATAGCTGGCGGCGTAGCTGTGCATCAGTTCGCGCTCCAGGCGCCCCGCCGACTGCAGGCCTGCCAGCGTGGACACCAGCATCGGAAAGAAGGTCATCAGCACCACCACCGCCGCCTTGGACGGCCAGTCAAAGCCAAACCACATCACGGCAATCGGCGCCACCCCCACCAGAGGCACCGTGCTGGTCAACGAAGCGATCGGCAGCAGGCCACGCTGCAAAAAAGGCTGGCGGTCGATGGCCACTGCCACCGCAAAGCCCAGGCCCGAGCCCAGCAGCCAACCGACCACCACCGCCTTGAGCACGGTCTGCACAAAGTCGCCGCCCAAGGTGGCCGCGTGGGTCCACAAGGCCTCCAGCACCAAGGCTGGCGGGGGCAACAGCACCCTGGGCACCTCCAGCGCCACGGTCAGCAACTGCCAGGCATACAGCACCCACAGGCCGAACAGCAGCGGCGCCAGCGCCGCATCGAAACGCTGCCCTTCGAGTGCTGCACAGCGCTGGATGGTCAGCACCGCCAGCGCGCCCAGGCCCAAGGCCCCCAACCAAAACCCGGCCGCGGCCGAAGCGGCTGCCTGTGCCGGCGGCAGTTGCAACCAACCGATGGCGGCCAGACCGGCCATCGCGGTCAGGCCCAATGAGGCCGCACGGCCGCTGGGGCGCAGCCCCAGAACAGCAGCCAGCACGCCCAGCAGTGCCGCCAGCCAGGCCGCCGGCTGGGCCAGCAACGATGACATGGCGGGCGCGGCACCCTCGGCTTCCAACACCATCAGCGGCTGCAGCGCGCACAGCAGCCAAAAGGCCAGCGCGGCCACCGCGGTGAACTGCCCGGCCTGGCGCATGTTTGCGGTGCTTGTCATGAGCGCCTCCTGTTGCGCAAAACCCATTGCTCCAGGCCCGCCATCGCTCCTGACAAGGCCAGACCCAGCAGGGCCGACATCAGCAGGGCAGACCAGATCTGCACCGTGTTGCCGTAGTACGAGCCGGTCAGCAGCCGCGCGCCCAGGCCGGCCTGGGCTCCGGTGGGCAGCTCGGCCACCATGGCGCCCACCAGACCGGCGGCAATGGCCACCTTGAGCGACGGGAACACAAACGGCAAGGCGGCGGGCAGGCGCAGCAACCAAAGGGCCTGCCATCGGCTGGCCGCATAGGTGTGCATCAGTTCGGTCTCGATGCGCTGCGGCGAGCGAAGGCCCTGCACGGCCGCCACCGTGACCGGGAAAAAGCACAGGTACATGGCGATCACGGCCTTGGGCAACACGCCGCTGAAGCCCAGGCTGCCCAGGATCACCAGCACAATCGGCGCAATCGCCAGCACGGGAATGGTCTGCGAGGCCACCACCCAGGGCAGCAGGGCCCGGTCCAGCGTGCGTGAATGCACGATCAGCACCGCCAGCACGCCCCCGAGCACCGTGCCCATGACAAAGCCCAGCAGGGTGGATTGGCCGGTCACCCACACATGGAACATCAGGTTGCGCGGCGAATCCAGCGGCCAGTCCACCAGGCTGGACCAGAAATCCAGTGCGATCTGGTGCGGCGCGGGCAGCACCGGGCGCTGCAGGGCCCAGGTGGTCTGCACCAGATCGATCCAATCCCAGGCACCGCGCGGGTTCAACACCCGCTCGATGGCCCCGGGGGCATTCAGCCAGATGGCCAAGGCATACCAGAGCAGCACGATGGCCGCCACGATCACCGCCACCGGGCCAACCGAGCCGCCCCAACGGGTGTCAGTGGTGCCCATCGGCCAGCGCCTCCCGCACTTCGTGCGCCATCTGCATGAACTCGGGCGTGTCGCGCAGCCCCAGATGCCGCTCATCGGGCAGGCGCGACTCGATCACCTTCACGATGCGCCCGGGGCGCGGCGACATCACCACGATGCGGGTGGACAGGTACACCGCCTCGGAGATGGAGTGGGTGACAAACACCACCGTGCGCCGCTCGCGACACCACAGCTGCTGCAATTGTTCGTTGAGGCCGTCGCGGGTGATCTCGTCCAGGGCCCCGAAGGGCTCGTCCATCATCAGGATGCGTGGCTCGAACGCCATGGCGCGTGCAATCGACACCCGCTGCTGCATGCCACCCGACAGTTGCCAGGGGTATTTGTTCTCGAACTGGGCCAGGCCCACCCGCCCCAGTTGCTCACGCGCCACCGCCAAGGCTTCGTCCTTGGCCCGGCCCTGGATCTGCAAGGGCAGCATCACGTTGGCCAGCACGGTGCGCCATGGGAACAGGGCCGGCGCCTGGAACACATAACCGTAGGCCCTGGCCTGACGCGCCTCGCGCGGGCTCACGCCATTGACCAATACTTCGCCCCCCGAAATCGGCTCCAGGTCGGCGATCACACGCAGCAAGGTGGTCTTGCCGCAGCCCGAGGGGCCAATCAGAGAGACGAACTCCCCCTGGGCGATGGTGAGATCCACCTCTTGCAGGGCACGCACGGGCGCGTCGGCAGCCGGATAGATCACGCTGGCGGCGCGCACCTCCACAGCGCGGCGCGCCGTGGGCACCGCCATCGGGTGGGCGGGGGGTGTTTCATTCAGAAGAGACGACATGGGGCAATCCAAAACCTAACCAAATGGTCAATTTCAGAAAACCCAAAGCTAAATCCGTGCCAGAAAAAATGCACCAGAGCAGGCACAAAGCACTGCCGGCCCAGCCCCGACCGCACCAAAACCTGTCGCGGTGGTCTGACACCAGCCACCGACGGCACTGACTTGAGTCAGAGCGTCTCGCACCGAAGTGGCCGCGGGTCAAGCTGCCGCGGGTGAACTCTGGCCGTCACGCAACCCGATACAGACCGGCACAGGAACAGCCTCGACAAGACCCCATAAAAAGAGAAAATCAGCACCAATCAGTATCGAAAAATCATATATCACCCCAGTGAGCGCAAAAGCCCCGTGGACTGATGGCCAGAACGTGGCCAATTTCACACCGTGGCAACAGGATGTTTTGTTAACATTTAGCAACCATTTGAGGTAGGGGATCGACAAAGGCCCCGGTGCCGGATACACCTAATAACATTTGAGAACAGGGTTTTGCCATGAGCGATGTCAATTCGGGTCAACCGACAGACGTGTCCGAGCACTTGGCACGTCAGCAGTGCGCTCGCCAATGGCGGCATTTCCTGCACGCGCTGGCGGCTGAATTCACCGCCGCGCTCCCCCCCGCCGATCTGCGCGCACTGAGCCGACGCATCGGCCTGCGCTTTGCCACCGAACTGCCCCTGCCCCCGCAACCCACGCTGGCGGGAGTGCAAGCGGCCATGTCGCGCCAATGGCAAGACCTAGACTGGGGCTGGGTGAACCTGGTGCAACAAGCCGACCATGTGGAGATCGCCCACTTCTGCTCGCCATTGGCCTCTGCCTTTGGTGCCTCGGCCACGGACTGGGCCAGCGGTTTCCTCGAAGGGGTCTACCAGCAATGGTTTGAGCAGCAGGGCGCACCGGGCCTTGTCGTCAGCCAGACCCAGGCCACCGACGGCTGGGGCAGCGTCAGTTTCCGGCTTGGCCGCTGAGCCAGCCCTAGGCCCTGAAGCCTGTCAAAGAGTGCCCCAATGACCAAATCTGAAGACATCGTCAACCTGTTCCAACAGTTCGGCGGACAAGTTGACGACTACCAGGAATTGAGTCGACAACAATCAGCCGCGCAGGCCAAGAAGCGCTGGCCCCTGCTGTCCGCGCTGGAGTTGGGCCAGGCCACGGCCGCCACAGCGCCGGGCGTGGCCGCAGCCGAAGCCCCCGTGACCGCTGGCCCGATCGAGTTCCGTCCGGCCCCCATCGCCCCCCCTGTTCAAGTGCTGGCGCCGAGCGGCCAGCACCTGAGCTCAGCCGAACTGGCATTGGGCACGCCAACACCCGCACCCGCACCCGTGCCAGCACCCGCACCCGCACCCGCACCGGTCGCTGCCGCAGTACCTGCTCAGCCCCCAACACCTGCGCTGGCGACCTTCGCCCCCGCACCTGCGGCTGTGGTGGCAGCTGTGCCCACGCCAGCGCCGGCCGCGCCTCCTTCCGTTCAGGCCCCCACGTCGATGCATTGGCCCGCCCCCACGGCCACAGAGGCTGCAGCCAGCCCTGCGGTGTCCGCGGCTTGGGCGCCGGCGGTGCCTGCCGCACCGGTTCGCGCACCAGAGCTCCCCCTGCAGGCAGGGCCGGCCCCGGTGTTCTCGCAGCCAACGGTCCCTGCTGCAGTACAGGCGCCACTGCCAGCCCCCCGCGCGCTCACCAGCACGTCGCCGCTGGCCAGTCTGGCTCAAACGATCCAAGCGGCACCGACGCCTGCGGCCCCCGTCCCACCAAGCACAGAATTGCAAGGCATTTTTGACCGCCTGGCCGGTCGTGCCGAAGTGGCACCGCCACCACCGCCACCGTCAGGTCTGGCGGCCTTGTGGCAGAACCTGCGAGGTGGCGCATGAAGGTGCTGGCCGTTGTCTCCTCCAAGGGCGGGGTTGGAAAGACCACCGTCACGGCCAATCTGGCCTGTGCGCTGGCACGCCAGGGTCGCACCGTGGTGGTGCTGGATCTGGACCCTCAAAACGCCCTGGGGCTTCACTTCGGTGTCAGCCCGAGTGAGTTCCGAGGCATCTCGCGCGCCTCCTTGGCCCAGCAGAGCTGGAAAAGCGTGGTGTTCGAAAGCCGGACCGGCGTGTATGTGCTGCCCTACGGGGTCGTCAACGAAGACGATCGTGACCGTTTTGAGCACCTGATCGAGACTCGCCTGTTCTGGCTGCGCGATCAACTTCAGGCCTTGAATCTGCCGCCCGATGCCGTGGTGCTGCTGGACACCCCGCCGGGCCCATCGGTCTACCTCAAGCAAGCCTTGGCCGAAGCCCACCTGGCCCTGGTGGTAGTGCTGGCCGACGCGGCGTCCTACGCCGCCTTGCCGCTGATGCAGCGGCTGGTGCAGACCTACTGCACAGGCCAGCCGAACTTCTCTGAAGCGCTTTACGTGGTCAACCAGGCCAACAACAGCCGTCAACTCTCCAAGGACGTGTCCAACGTGATCCGTTCCAGCTTCGGCGATCGCGTGGTGGGCACCATCCATCAGGATCAGTCGGTCGGTGACGCCCTGGCCAATGATCTGTGCGTGCTCGACTACGAATCGGGCAGCCAGGCCGCCAACGACTTCCGGGCCTGCGCCGAGAAAATCGCCCAGCGCCTGTCCACCAGGACCGCCACCGCATGAGCACCTCCTCGCCCTCGAGACCGGCTGTGCCCGGCTCCAACGAAGACACCCAGGCCGACCCCAGCAAACGCTGGGGTCGTTTTCTGAACAGCGTCACGGAGTCGCCGATCTGGAACCACCCGGTGGCCCAGTACGCCACCGGGATCCTGGCCTTTTTGCTGTTCCTGCTGGTGATCAGCGTCCCGCTGGACCTGACCGAGCAGGTCATCTTTGCGAGCACCACGTTTGCGGTGGCCCTGCTGCTGCGCAAGACCAAGGGCCGGGTGACGACCCTGACCATGATGACGCTGTCGATCTCGGCCTCCACCCGCTACATCTGGTGGCGCCTGACCGACACCGTGGGGTTTGAAAACCCGCTGGATGCCTTCTTCGGCTTCGGCCTGGTGGCCGCTGAGCTGTATGCCTTCACCGTGCTGCTGATCGGCTATTTCCAGACCATCTGGCCTCTGGGTCGCAAGCCGGTGCCCCTGCCCGCCGATGCGTCAAGCTGGCCCAGCGTGGATGTTTTCATCCCCACCTACAACGAACCGCTGGACGTGGTGAAGCAGACCGTGTTCTCGGCCATGAGCCTGGATTGGCCAGCCGACCGCCTCAAGGTCTACGTGCTTGACGATGGCCGACGCAGCGACTTCCGCAAGTTCTGCGAGGACGTGGGGGTGGGCTACAAGATCCGTGGCAACAACCGCCACGCCAAGGCCGGCAACATCAATGCAGCCCTGGCGACCACCGACGGCGAGTATGTGGCCATCTTCGACTGTGACCACATCCCGACCCGCTCCTTCCTGCAGGTCTGCATGGGCTGGTTCCTCAAGGACGACAAGATGGCGATGCTGCAGACGCCACACGTGTTCTTCTCGCCCGACCCCTTCGAGAAAAACCTTGAGACCTTCCACCGCACCCCCAATGAGGGCGAGTTGTTCTACGGCGTGGTGCAGGACGGCAACGACCTCTGGAATGCCTCGTTCTTCTGTGGCTCCTGTGCCGTCATCAAGCGCGCACCGCTGATGGAAATCGGTGGCGTGGCCATCGAGACCGTGACCGAAGACGCCCACACCGCCCTGAAGCTGCACCGCAAGGGCTACAACACGGCGTACCTTGAAATCCCGCAGGCTGCTGGCCTGGCCACCGAAAGCCTGTCAGGCCATATCGGACAACGCATCCGCTGGGCACGGGGCATGGCGCAGATCGGGCGGGTCGACAACCCCCTGTTCGGCCCCGGCCTCAAGATCGGCCAGCGGCTGTGCTACCTGAATGCGCTGCTGCACTTCTTCTACGGCCTGCCACGCCTGATCTTTCTGACGGCACCGCTGGCCTACCTGCTGTTCGGGGCCCACGTGTTCCAGGCCACGGCCCTGATGATCTCGGCCTACGCCCTGCCTCACCTGGCCCACGCCAGCATCACCAACTCGCGCATCCAGGGCCGTTACCGCTACTCGTTCTGGAACGAGGTGTACGAATCCGTGCTGGCCTGGTACATCATGCGCCCGGTGCTGATGGCTTTCATCAACCCCAAATTGGGCAAGTTCAACGTGACGGCCAAAGGGGGCGTGATCGAAGAGGCCTACTTTGACTGGGGCATCGCCCGCCCCTACCTGGTGCTGCTGATCGCCAACCTGTTCGGCTTCGCCGTCGGTGTGTGGCAGATGGTGTTCCAGGACAACCCCGAGATCACCACCCTGTTCATCAACATGCTGTGGACGGCCTACAACATCGTGTTGTCCAGTGCCAGCCTGGCCGTGGCCAGTGAAAGCCGCCAGGTCCGCGTCACGCCACGGGTGGCGGCCGCACTGCCCGCAGCCATCCGCCTGGACAACGGCAAGGTGCTGACTTGCCAGACCGACGACTTCTCGCAGCAGGGCCTGGGGCTGACCGTGCCGGACGGGGTGCAGATCCCCACCGGCACCAAGCTGCAGGTGTCGCTGTTCCGCTCGGACGAAGAAGGGGTTTTCCCGGCGGTTGTCACCTTCGGCGGCAAAGGACGGCTGGGTGTGCGTTTCGACAACCTGAGCCTGGCCCAGCAGGCCGAATTGGCAGCCCTGACCTTCTCCCGCGCCGATGCCTGGGTCACCACCTGGGGCCAGCGCCAACAGGACAAACCCCTCAGCTCTCTCGGCGGCGTGCTCGCCATCGGCGTGCGCGGCATCAACGAATTGACAAGCAACATCGTCAAATCACTGCGCCTGCGCCGGACCTCCAACGCCAAGTGACCCTAGGCCCACAGACCATGAAGAACTCCACCTCTCAAGCCCTCTCTCAGCGCGCCGCCCACCGCGTGCCCCTGCAGCCGGTCATCCTGGCGATTGCGCTGCTGCTGGCGGCGCCCGGTCTGCAGCCCGCCGAGGCGGCCACCAAGGCCCGCGCCGCTGCAGCTGCCCGCGAAGCAGGCGGTTCGGGCCGCATGATCACCGAGACCGCGGCCGAAGCAGGCGAGACCCCGGGCGCACGGGTGGCCAATGCGCGCACGGCGACCTTCTCGCTCAAGCAGCTTGGGGCCCTGTTCCCGCTGCAACTGCGCGGCATCCGCGGCAACAGCGGCGTGACCTTCAGCATCCGGGCCGACCAGGTGGTGACTGGCGCCAAGCTCAAGATCAATTACGCCTATTCGCCCTCCCTGATCCCGCAGCTCTCGCACATCAATGTGATGGTCAACGAGCAGGTGGCCGCCACGATTCCGGTGCCCACCGAGCAGGCAGGGCAGAACCTGCAACGCGAAGTCATCATCCCGCCGCGCCTGATCACCGAGTTCAACCGACTCAACCTCGAACTGATCGGCCACTACACCCGCGATTGCGAAGACCCGACCCATTCGAGCCTGTGGGCCAATGTGGGCAACGACAGCGTGCTGGAGCTGACGCTCACGCCGATCGCCCAGGCCAACGACCTGGCCTTGCTGCCCCAGCCTTTCTTTGACCGCCGCGACGCGCTACCCCTGGCACTGCCCATGGTGTTTGCCGGCACGCCCGCAGCGTCCACCCTGGAGGCCGCCGGCGCGCTGTCGTCCTGGTTTGGCGCCCTGGCCGGTTACCGGGGGGCCCGCTTCCCGGCCATGCAGGACCAGATTCCGGCCCAGGGGAACGCCATTGTGTTCGCGGTCGGCAACCAGCAGATTCCGGGCGGCCTGAGCCTGCCGGCCCTGCAAGGTCCCACCGTGGCCATGGTGCCCAACCCCAACGACGCCACCGCCAAGCTGCTGCTGGTGATGGGGCGCGACGGCAAAGAGCTGAAGATCGCGGCCAACGCCGTGGCCGTGGGCTCGCCCGCCTTGTCGGGCCAGGTGGCCACCATCACCAGCCTGACCGAACTCAAGCCACGCAAGCCTTATGACGCGCCCAACTGGCTGGCCAGCGACCGCCCCGTCAAATTCGGCGAACTGGTCCAGGAGGAAAACCTCAACGTCTCGGGCTATTCACCTGACCTGATCCGCGTCAACTTCCATCTGCCCCCCGACCTGTTCAGCTGGCGCACCAAGGGCATTCCGGTCGACCTGAAGTACCGCTACACCCCTCGCCCGAACCTGGACAAGTCGACGCTGAACATCAACGTCAACCAGCAGTTCCTGCGTTCTTTGCCCTTGCTGGCCATCAGCCACGAAACCCCGGGCGCCGTGGAGCGCGTGGTGGACAGCGTGCTGCCGGCGGGCGAGTTGATCCCGGCCCGCGAGCAGTTTCACATCCCGCTGTTCAAGCTGCCGGCCCAGACGCAGCTGCAGTTCCACTACTTCCACGACATGGTCAAACAAGGTTCGTGCAAGGATGTGGTGCTGGACAACGTGCGGGGCACGGTCGAGCCCGACTCGACGGTGGACATCTCGGGTTTCTCTCACTTCCTGGCCATGCCCGATCTGGCCGCCTTCAGCAACAGCGGCTTTCCGTTCACCCGCCTGGCCGACCTGTCCGAAACCGCCGTGGTGCTGCCTGAAAAGCCCACCACCAGCGACTACAGCAGCTACCTGAGCCTGCTCGGCGTGTTTGGCCGATCCACCGGCTACCCAGCCACCGCCGTCAGCGTGGTCGCGCCCAAGCAGATCGAGGCCCTGGCCGGCAAGGATGTGGTCGTGATCGGCTCGGCCTCCAACCAGCCCCTGCTCACCCAGTGGGCGGATGCCAGCCCGGTCAACATCCAGACCGGCGCGCGCCGCTTCAAGATCTCAGATTTTGCCTACCGGGTCTTCAGCTGGTGGGATCCGAGCCAGCGCGACGGCGCCAAGCCCGGACGCAACCAGGTGGCCTTCAACAGCAACAGCAATGACGGCGTGATCGCCGGCTTCGAGTCGCCTGTCAGCGCTGGCCGCAGTGTGGTGCAGTTGTCCAGCAACAACCCCGAAGGCATGACCCAGATCGTCGACGCCCTGCTCGACGCCGATCTGGTCAAAGAGATCCAGGGCAGCACCTCAGTGATCCGTGGCAAGCAGGTGGACAGCCTGGTGGCCGAGCAAAGCTACTACGTCGGCCACCTGGACCCCTTGACCTGGATACAGTGGTTCCTCGCCGGCAACCCCTTGCTGCTGCTGGGCCTGGGCATTCTGGCCGCCCTGCTGATTGCGGTGCTGCTGTTCCTGTCGCTGCGGGCCCGTGCACGTGCCCGCCTCAAGAATCAGGGATGATCCTCAGGTCCATGCAGAACCTGCCCCGCGCCACGCCATCGAGCCCCACCCGAAAGCGCCCCACGCCTTCGGGTGCGGGGCTCCGACGAATGTTCCTGACCCAAGTCCTGGCGCCACTGACCGTGGCGCCTTTGGTCTTGCTGGGGGGCCATGCCATGGCCGCCCAGGCCAAGCCAGGGCAAAACCAGGCCCCCGCGGCCAGCTGCCGGGCCAGCACCGAGTGGCCGCTGTGGGACAGCTTCAATGAACGCTTCGCCCAGGAGGACGGACGCATCGTCGACTTCAATGTCGTCCAGATGCACTCCACCTCGGAAGGCCAGTCCTATGCCATGTTCTTCGCGCTGGTGGCCAACCAGCCCGAACGTTTCGAGCGCCTGTGGCGCTGGACCGTGGCCAATCTGGCCGGCGGCAACATCGCCGCCCGCCTGCCGGCCTGGCAGTGGGGCCAGCGCAAGGACGGCACCTGGGGCATCATCGACAACAACCCGGCATCGGACGCCGACCTCTGGCTGGCCTACGCCCTGCTTGAGGCGGCTCGCGTGTGGAAGAAACCTGGCTACGAAGCCGACGCCCGCACACTGCTGGCACGGGTGATCCAGGACGAACTCATCGACCTGCCCGGCTTCGGCAAGATGGTGCTGCCTGGCCCGGTCGGCTTCAGTTTCCCCGACCAGAAGCTGTGGCGCTTCAACCCCAGCTACCTGCCGCTGCCGCTGCTGCGGCGCTTTGCCCAATTCGACCCCAAGGGCCCCTGGAGCACGCTGGCCGGCAACACCGTGCGCCTGATCAGCGACACCGCCCCGCGGGGCTATTCGCCCGACTGGGTGGCCTGGCGGCTGGCCGACAACGGCCGCGGCGGCTTTGTGGCCGACCCGCAATCGGGTGACGTGGGCAGCTATGACGCCATCCGCACCTACCTGTGGGCGGGCATGACGGCGCCCGCCGACCCGGCCGCCACCCCGCTGCGCCGGGCCTTGGGCGGCATGGCCCAGGCCATCGAGCAGGCCGAGTTTCCACCCGAAAAGGTGCAGACCAGCACCGGTGCCGTGCAGGGCATGGGCCCCATCGGCTTTGCGGCGGCCCTGCTGCCCTACCTGCAGACAGACGGCCGCAACACCGCCTTGCTGCTGCAACAGAAGCGGGTACAGGCCCGTCTGTTTGACCCGGCCGCCCGCCTGCCCTATTACGATCACGTGCTCGGTTTGTTCGGCACAGGCTGGATCGAGAAACGCTATCAATTCCTGCCCACGGGCAGACTGCAATTACGCTGGGAGAAGGCATGTTCAACCGCCACCAAACGCTAGCCATGAGCCTGCTGGCCGCACTGAGTGTGCCGGCCGTATTCGCCCAGGAACCCGCTGTCAAGGCCCTGCTGGAGCAGGGCAAGTACTGGCAAGCGCGCGAGAACACCGAGCGCGCGGCCGAAGCCTGGCAGAAACTGCTCAAGATCAACCCCAGCCAGCCTGAAGCCCTGGGCGGCATGGCCGTGGTCGAAGCCAGCAACAAGCGCTTTGATGAGGCGGCCAAATACATCGCCCAACTCAAGAAAGCGGCCCCCAACTACCCTGGCCTGGCCAACATTGAGCAGTCGATCAACGTGATGCGCAACGGGCCGCAACTGCAGACGGCGCGCGACCTGGCCAAGGCCGGCAAGCCCGCCGAAGCGGTCAATACCTACCAAAACGCCCTGGGTGGCCAAGCCCCTCGCGGCCCGCTGGCCCTGGAGTACTACCAGACCCTGGGCGGCACCGCCCAAGGTTGGGAGTCGGCGCGCAAGGGCCTGGAGCAACTGGCCCAGGAACAGCCCGACGATGCCCGCATCGCGCTGGCACTGGCCCAGCACCTGACCTACCGCGACGCCACCCGACGCGAAGGCATTGTCCATCTGGCACGGCTGGCCAGCCACCCCGATGTCGGCAGCGCCGCCATCGAAAGCTGGCGCAAGGCCCTGGCCTGGACCGGCAGCCGCAGCGCCGACATTCCGCTTTACCAGCAGTTCCTGCGCGCCTTCCCGGGCGACGCCGCCGTGCAAGCCCGACTGAACGAGATCGAGCGCCAGCAAAAGCAGGCACGCAGCCCCGAAGGCCCGGGCGCCGACCCGCTGCGCAAGCGCACCCAGGAGGCCTTCCGCGCGCTGGACGATGGCGACCTGGAAGCCGCCGAGGCAGGTTTCCGCAGCGTGCTGGAAGCCCGTCCCACCGACGGCGACGCCCTGGGCGGCTTCGGTGTGCTGCGTCTGCGCCAGGAAAACTTCTCGCAGGCGCGCGACTACCTGGAACGCGCCACCCGCCAGGGCCAGGCCGGCCGCTGGAAGAGCGCGCTCGACAGCGCCACCTACTGGACGCTGGTCGCGCAATCCACCACAGCCCGTGAAAACGGCAACCTCGACGCTGCTCGTCAATACCTGCAGCAAGCCGTGCGTCTGGACCCCAAGGAGACCACCGCCGAAAACGACCTGGCCGATGTGCTGGTCGAGCAAGGCCAGTACGACGCCGCCGAGGCCACCTACCGTCGCGTGCTGGCCCGCCAGGCCGACAATCCCGACGCCGTTCGCGGCTTGGTCGGCGTGCTGGCCCAGAACAACAAGGCCGACGAAGCCCTGCGCATTGTCGAGCGCATGAGCCCCACCCAGCAAGAAAAGGTCGGCGCCCTGGGCCGGCTGCGTGCCACCCAGGCTTTGGGTCAGGCCAAGGCGGCGGCCGCGCGTGGCGACGACACCGGTGCCCGCGTGGCCCTGGAAAACGCCTTGCTGAATGACCCGGCCAACGCCTGGGTTCGCCTGGACCTGGCCCGGCTGTACATCAAGCTGGGTGCCAAGGCCGAAGCCCGCGGGATCATGGACGGTCTGCTGATCTCCAACCCCAACATGCCCGAGGCGCTGTACGCCCATGCCCTGCTGTCGGCCGAGACCCAGGACTGGGCCGGTTCCCTGGCCACACTGGAGCGCGTGCCTGAAGCCAACCGCACCCGTGACATCGCCGCCCTGTACAAGCGCGTGTGGGTGCATGTGCAGGCCGACGGCGCCTCGGCCCTGGCCCTGCAAGGGCGTCAGGCCGAAGCCCTGGCCAAGCTGGCTCAGGTCGAGCCTTTCACAGGTCAAGACCCTGAATTGCTGGGCGCTGTAGCACTGGCCTACACCGACGCCGGCGACGCCAACCGCGCCATGGCCACCATCCGCCAGTTGCTGGCGCGCTCGGCCCGTCCCGAACCCGGGCTGCGCCTGCAGTACGCGGCCATCCTGCTCAAGACCAAGCAAGACGTGGAGCTGGCCGGCATCCTGCGCCAGCTGCAAGGCACCCCCATGACGCTGCAGCAGCGCGCCGCCTTCGACGAATTGCGTGTGGGCTACACCTTGCGCCAGGCCGAGGCCCTGCGCGAGGCGGGTGATCTGGCCGCGGCCTATGACACCCTGGCCCCGGTGCTGGCCGAACGGCCGAACGACCCGCTGGTGATGGGCGCGCTGGCCCGCATGTACGCCGCCAACAACGACTACGTGCAGGCCATCACCCTGTACAACCGCCTGCTCGAAAAAGACCCCAACAACCTGCAGCTGTTGCTGCCTGCGGCCTCGCTGGCCATCTCCGCCAAGGAATACGCCTACGCCGACTCGGCGATCCAGATCGCCTTGGTACGAGCCCCCAACAACCCCGAGGTGCTGACCGCCGCGGCCCGTCTGTACCGGGCCCAGGGCAAGACCAGCAAGGCCACCGAATACTTCACCGCCGCCGTGGCGGCCGAGAACCAGCAGCGCAATGCCCAACTGGCCGCCAGCGGTGCGCTGGTGCAGGCCCGCTCGACCAACCCGTTTGCCAACCGCAACAACCAACCCCAACGCCAGCCCTTTGCGCCACTGACTCCGGGGGCCATGCCCACGGCCGTGCCGGTGGGCACCTCGTATGGCCCCAGTTCGATGGCCCCGGTGGCGGAACCCCTGCGCTTTGCCCCCGTGGCCGCGCTGGGGACGCCCCCGGCTGTTGTGGCCTCACCGCGCTCGGCCACCCTGATCCCCGAACCCGCAGGCGCTGCACGCAACGCGATCGGCACAGGCTCGGCCTACAGCCTGTCGACCTACCCGGCCACTGGCGCGGGCATGCCCCCCCTGCAGGTCGCCCAGGCTGCCGAGGTGCCCAACCCCAACAACTACCAGACCCAGACCTACCGGCCGGCCCCGCTCGGCACCGTGGTGCCCTCCGGCACCAGTGTGAACGAACGTGCGCAGCCCGCCAGCGCGGCCGTCACCCCGCGCAGCACGGCCAATAACGCAGACGCAACCCCGGCTGCCGCCAGCCGAAGCCGCAGCACGGGCAGTACCGGCAATGCCAACAGCCGCCAGGTCGCCGACCGGGTTGCCCCCCCGCAAGGCAGTTCGGCCTTGATCAGCCCGGCCGAGGCCGCCGCGGCCAGCACCCTACGCAGCCAGCCTGTGCCCGCCAGCGCACCCGTGGCGCCGATCTACGCCGCCCAACCCATTCCGGATCCTGCGGCAATTTACAGCGGCAGCGTGCCGCCAGCGCCCAGCAATGCCACGGCCTGGGCCCCAGCCTCGACCAGCAACACCTTCGCAGCACCCGGCCAGCAGATCGCCCAGACCAGCCGCCTGAGTGCCGCCAACAACGGCCGACCGCGCAGTGCTGCGCTGGACGAACTCAATGACATCCGGCAAGACCGCATCCCCGTGGTGTCGCTGGGCTTGGTCGCCCGAGTGCGCCAGGGTGAATCCGGCCTGAGCCAACTGACCGACATTGAAGCCCCGCTGCAACTCAAGTTCGATGCAGGTGACGGCAAGATGACCCTGGGCATCACCCCCACCTCGCTGAATGCGGGCACCCCCGATCTCGACTACGGCACCCTGAGCCGCTTCGGCGGTGGTCCGGTCAGTTCGCTGGCCCTGCCCGATCGATCCGCCGGTGGTCAAAGCGCCTCCGGGGTGGGTCTGAGCGTGGGTTACGAGTCGACCAACCTCAAGATGGACGTGGGCACCACACCGCTGGGCTTCAACAAATCGGATGTGACCGGGGGCGTCAAGTACCGCATCCCGCTCAATGACGAGTTGACCCTGGTGGTGGACGGCTCGCGCCGCCCGGTGACCGACAGCCTGCTGTCCTTCGCCGGCACCAAAGACCCACGCAGCGGCGACAACTGGGGGGGCGTGTCGTCCACCGGCGGTCGCCTCGACCTGAACTGGGAAAGCGGTGACTTCGGCCTGTACACCTATGGCTCGCTGTATGGCTTGACCGGCACCAACGTGGCGACCAACACCCGGGTGGAAGGTGGCGGTGGCCTTTACTGGCGACTGGACCGCAGCGCCAATTCGTCGCTGACCACCGGCCTGAATGTGACCGCGCTGAGCTACGACAAGAACCTGCGTTACTTCACGTACGGTCATGGTGGCTACTTCAGCCCACAACGCTTTCTGTCGCTCAGCGTGCCGCTGGAATGGGCACAGCGCAGCAACCGCTTCTCCTACCAGCTCAAGGGGTCCCTGGGCGTTCAGACCTTCCGCGAGGAAGCCGCCGCCTACTATCCGACCAGCTCGTCACGCCAGTCCGCGGCAGTGCAGGCGGCCAACGATGCCTTTGCCTTCGGCACAGCAGGCTCCACGGCCAATGGCGCCGTGTACCCGGGCCAGACCAAGACCGGCCTGGGCTACAACCTGGGCGCGGCCATGGAGTTCCAGATGCACCCGCAGTTGTTTGTGGGCGGCCAGTTGGCGTTGGACAACGCCCGCGACTACCGGCAATTCATCGGGGGCATTTACCTTCGCTACGCGCTGCAACCGTATTCCGGCCTGCAGGCCCTCCCCGTGAACACGGTGAAATCCCCTTACGGCAACTGAGCGGCAACTGAGCGCACAAGTCACGCGAAGCCGATTCAATCCAGCCCGCACCCCATCCAGGGTGCGGGCTTTTTTCATGCTGTCTTTGACGGCGCCATGCCCGGGCCTTGCCGCCCCTTGGCGGCACATGACCCCACGCCCTACCCACTTAGCCAACGGGCACCGCCCTGGTCACCGCATGGCTCACCCGGCGCAACACGCGCCGGGCAAGAAAAAAGGCCCCGAAGGGCCTTTTCAGGGGGGGTCGATCCGATCAGGACTTCGAACCGATGAACACCAGATTGGCCCGGGTGGCCGCACCGCTGTAGCCCGCTGCGCCGATGCGCAGGCCCACCACGTTGTTGGCGCCATCGAACACAGCAGAGGCCGCGCCCGACTGCACCGGCAGACCCGCCAGGGCACAGGTGCCGGCAAAGGTCAGGGTATCGACCCGGTACAGGTTCAGCGTGGTGTTGGTGCTGCTGTAGGCCGAGATGTTGCCGGTCAGCGTGCAGCCCGTGGTGGTGGTGCCGGTGATGACGCTCTTGGTGCCATCCGTGGTGTCGGCAGCGATCTTGAGGGTCAGGCCAGTGCCACCAAAACCGATGGTCGAGCTGGTGTAAGTGCCATACAGCGCCGACACCGTGGGCAGGATCGGCGAGGTGTACAGATTGGTGGTGTCGGGCACCATGCTGAAGGCCGTCTGGGCACTCGAAGCCGTCGGGTCGGTGTACGTGCCCGTGAGGCTGCTCTGGGTACGCACATCACCGCTGATGAGAATGCCGGCCGTGTACTGGGTCGAGGCCAGGTTCTGGTTGGCAAAGTACACCCCATCGGTCGAACTCAGGATGCTGGTGCCGGTGGCCACAACCAGATTGCCGTACAGCGCGTCGTACCCGCCCCCCACTCGCTTGTAGAAGAAGTAGGAGTTGTCCGGCAAGACCATGGCATACACATCGCCAGAACTGGTGCTGGTGGAGCTCTTCCAGAAGCCCGCTGCCACCTGCTGGGTGGTCGCCGGGGTGGAGGTGCTGCCCGCCACCAGCACACCATCGAGCACATACGTGTTCAAGGTGGTGGTACTGCTGCGCGTGAACATCCAGATGCCGGTCTTGTTGCCCAGCGTGTCGTACTTCAGGAAGGCGACACCGGATTGGGTGGTGCCCGTGGCTGCGCAGGTGGTGATGCCGCCCGACAGATTGAGCACCACGTTGTAGATCGCGGGCGATGTGGTGCTGTTGGCCGCCACCGTCTGGGGCGTGGCAGTGCCGGCCACGGTACAACCCGACACCGTGCCGGCAAGGTTGCCCACCGCGTCCGCCGTCAGCACCCAGCTGCCGCCAAACAGAGCACCACCGGTGTACTTGCCCTGCAGCTTGGCATAGGTGGCGCCATAGTTGTTCAGGGTGCTGTACGTCATCTTCAGCGAAGTGACCGCCCCGGTGGCCGCTGCCGTGTTCGCCGGATTGCTGTAATTGCCGCTGAAGGTGTCGGTGCGCGCCGCGCCCGTGCTGGTGCTGGCCGTGCCGGCCAGGCTCAGCCCGGTGGCGAACTTGCCATCCTGCACCGAGAAATACGTGACATTGGTGGCCGCCACCGAGGCCACATCGACCCGCAGCAGGCCATAGATGCTGTCGTAGCCGGAAGTACCGGCAGCGCCCTTGGCCAGGTAGAAATCGCCGCCCTTGCCATCACTGCCGCCACTGACGTAGCCCACCACATTGCGCTGGGCTGATCCGGTGCCCGTGGTGCCGGTCCAGATGCCATCCATGTATTGCTGCGTGCCCGTGACTGCCCCCACGTTGGAAGTATCCCCGGTGCTGCCGCCGCCGCAACCCGCCAGGGCCAGCAGGCCAAGGGCAGGAACCCAATGTTTTAGCTTCAGTAACTTCAATTGCGTGATCCTCGTGACAGCCGCAGCCCCCGACCTTGGCGCAGACACAGGCCGCCCCAAAGCAAACTTACGCGATGTTACAGGCTTTGGCCTTGTGCACCCGCGCGCGGTGGCCGGCTGAGACAACATTGTCACGAAAGCCCCCTCATAAAGAGCACCGTGCAGCGGTCGAACCACCGTCGCAACGGCGGCTGTCGCACCCGGGCTCATGCGAACAGCGCCAGCCATGCACCGAAGCGACGAGGACGGCTCTTGAATCTGGGTTGCCCGACATCCGCACGAAGGCGTCCATGGAACAGAGGTTGCGCATCCCCAGCCACGCGAGCCCCAAGACACGTTTCCAGCCTTGCTCGGACAAGCGTACGCCAAGACGCCGATTGCAAGCCTACGCCAAGGGATTTCGCCCAAAGTCAAATTCGATGGCCCCCTCGGCCCGAGGGCATCTTCAAGGCATCGATGGAATGAGAGTGGCACGAACTATCAGACAGGCAATATCGGCATTCAGGGCGCAGCCAATTCCACCAGGGCAAATGAGCAAGCTCACACGCCTGTGTCAGCTGACTCGATGAGACGGCCCCGCCCCACGAAAGGCCATCGGAGAGCGGTGCCGTGACACCTCGCCGGAAATGGCCTCATGCCATCCCATTCCCCTGTGTCATGCAGCCTTTGGGGAGCGACGCTCCATCCGGCTTGGAAAACGCGTTCATTTACTGCAGCCTGCTTTTCAAAGATCATTTGACAAGCCTTATTTTTACTTATAAATTATATAAACAAGCATGGTCTAAAGTCGTAAATATGCAATTTAAATCATTTAATAATGCTTATTTAATACATTTGATAGAAATATCGACGTGCTTGAGGGTTGTAAACAATAAATACCATGAGTTGGAGTTCCTATGCACGTCTTTGCCAAGACACCAACGCGCCATCATCCATTCACCCGGAAGGAGACCGAGGCCAGTAGCTGGAAGGGCGGCCGCGCCAAGGACCATTCCAAGCCATTTTTTGCCGATTCGGATTTCCACTGGCCCTCGTTCGAAGCCCCCTTGAAGCCGGGGTTCCGAAGTGCCATCCAATCCATCAACACCGCGTGGCGTTGGTTCAGAGCCCACCTGCGGATCCAGCCGCCCCCCAACGCCACAGCTTTCGTGGCCCCAGGGACCTCGTGGCTCAAACAACCGGGGCGGGTGCACGCACCTGAAGAGGTCGTCATCACGGCCCCACAGCCCAGTCAGGTACGACAGAGCAGCAAGACTCAAACCCCTGTTGCCGCCTGTGAACCGGCCCTGGATGCCTGGGTTTTGCTGGATACCAACGGCGAATGCACCCGCATCAACGACAGTTTCAGCACTCTTTTCGACTTGCACATCCAGGACCTGATGCACCTGCCTCCGGCAGAAATCCTCGCGGCCATCCAATTGAATTGCCAGCCGCTCAAGCCGTTTCCACAGTTCGGGTACCTGTTCGAGAAGATGCTGAATTCGTCTTTGAATACGCCCAACTACCATTGCATCATCGAGATCGACTGGCCCCGCAAGACGCTGGTTCAACTGTCACGCATGAACATCCGTTCGGAGTCCATCTCCGGGATCTTGTTTTTCCGCGACGTCACACAGGCCGTCATGGCGTCGGAAAAGCAAAAGAGAAGCCACATCAAGACCGACCAGGATTTGCGCCAGTATTTCAATGAGGTCTACGGTCTGGACGCCGCCGAGACCTGAGCACAACAGCATGCACCCCTGAAGTTCCGGCAGAGCTTCACGGAGGATTCAGAGCAAAGGAGAGGAAAATGAAAAATACAAACTCGACACCATCGGGCCATTCAAGGCTCAACCGCCCTCCACACAGGAGCAGGCGGTCGACAGCAGAACACCGCCAGCCCGATCCACGGCACCTGACACGGTCACCGACGGCCGGGCGATGACGCGCCACCTCGAATGGGCAAGAGAACACGGAGCCCAGTTCTGGCGTGCCGGGCTTGAACACCTCTGCATCTGTGCCGTCATCTTCATGCTGGCCTGCTTGCTTGACTACACCGTGGCCCACCTGTCATCAGGGCACGGCGACGCCGAACGGATGCTGAGCACGCTGAATCGGGGCATCGGCTTCATCCTCGTGATCGTTTTCTCGAAAAGTGGTGCACTGGCCATCGGCCTTGCGCAGGTCTATATGGAACCCGGCACGCACGAGGCCCTTCCCCTCATGAGTCAGCAACTGGCCCAGGCCCTGCTTGCGGTGACGCCGTTGCTGTGCCGGCTTGTGTCATTCAAACTACTCGAAATCGACCCGAACCTGATCCGCCTGAGCATCGGAAAATTCTCCAGTCTGGTCTTTTTTTATTCTTTGTTTCAATCGCTTCTATTGAGTATCACAAATAACATTGTCGGCGGGCCATTGTCCTACGGCGATTACTTTCGCAATGACCTGACAATCAACCTGATCGGAATAGGGCTGGCCGTCATTCAGCTTCGATTTCTGATATCCGCGCTCCGAATCGCACCTTTAAGATCAATTATTGAAGTAATAACCCAGCCTCTCAAAATAGGTCATCGACTTTTCAGACGGGACAATCAATTTCGAGCGGGTGTCACCTTCGATGGATTGGGCAACGACCAGATCGTTTTCCCGAAGCTTGGCCAGGCGCTTGTGCAGCGTGGCAGGCGAACCCAGTTCGCTCAGGCCGATGACTTGGCTGATCGTCAGGGGCTTGCCCTCGAACCAGCACAAAGTGATTGTCTCCAGAAGGGCCAATGAATTGACGTCCAGATGATTCGACAGTGTTTCAGACTGGATCACCCGTGCCACTTGAAGAAAACGGAAATACGCGGCAGACAGCGGTTTTTTGGGATTCTCATCCATACCAGTTGATGATTTGGTCGATGTGAACTCCGAGGACTGCCCGGTTTGGCTTATTAATACAGGCATCAGTGGATCATCACAGTTCGAGGGGTATATGGATTCCATGATTGGAGGGCTTTATGTATGACGCAGAACTGTCAAGAGCCAGCTTTTTCACGGTGTGCAGCGAATGCGGAACACAGCTGAACAAACAAGCGCAGCGGCGCTGGATGGCTTGCATTCCGACGGCATGCCATTTCGGGTGTTCGTACTGTTCGTCCGCCTATCTCGAAGTTCTTGGCGTCCTCATCCGACTGCCTACTTAGGGCTTCGCAGGCCCGAAGCGCTGGAACGCCTGGGATCTGAACGTCATCGTCAGCCAGCACACCGACAAGGGCCCACCAGGACGACCGAGCGGCTCCACCGGCCCTGGGCTCACATGGCAGGCGCTTCATCCTGAAGGCGCAGGCAGCGCCAGCATTCGTGCGGTGGCTCATAGTGGATCCGATGGTGAGGCTCTGGGTGACAGCCGCGGTTTGTTCAGGGTATGGGGCATTTTCGGGCCTTGCCAAGGGATCGACATTCCACTCAGACCCTTTGGACGACCGATGGTGTTCGCAAACTGACTCGAATTCTAGAAACGCAGGCGGACGCCGTCATGAGGCTAGGGATAAATGAGGTATCAATCTTTTCATATACGGTAATAGTTCACTGATTGGAGGGGGTGCCCACCTGGGAGCATGCCCGGCGCTGTCGCTGAAGACACCCAGCGTCGCAGGTCACCCTCAAGCCTCGGACAGGAAATACCCTCATAGGAAAGAGGCCGTGCCGCACGGAGCCCGCTCGCCAAGCCTCTCTTGCGTGCGCAGCGCCGAGACCCGAGTCCATCATCATGCGGACCTGAACGCCAGGCCGCACCAGACTCCGACAGTCACCATCGGTCGACCCCGTCGTCCCATTCAAATCAGTCATGGTTTCCAGCGGCAATCACCGCATCCTGTGCCATCGGGCCGTCAGCCGAGTCAGTCGATTGAGAGAAGAGGTCCACCGAGCAGGGTCCACCCCCTCACACCTGGCCAGAAACGCTCGCCTGCGGTCGAAGACAGCGGACTTTGGGCGCCCAGTGTCACTGCCACCAGCGAGATCACTTACAGAATGTAACAATTTGATTCCATCCTTGTCAAGAAGACCACTTACGGGCGATTCAGGCGCAGATTTTATACCTTTCGATCTTGAATCAATTTTTTTTCACATATTTATCAAATAAAGGCACCTCATCATTGCGAAAAATCAAACACAAAAAGCAAAGATTTTCCAATCCAGCCAGGAGCGAGCCAAGCCAATCACAAACAGAAACAGGGGTTTCATTGCGGTGTCGTATATGCACGCCCGGCTGGACGTAGGCCCGACGCTTGAAGACCCTTGCCCGGGGATCCGACGAGAGGGGCGTCGGGCCCAGCACACGCATTCAAGGGCCAGTCCATGCCCCTGGAGCAGCGCGGGCTCTTGTGCCAGAGAGGGGACACAGGCAGGTGGCCAGCCCAACAGATCGTCGGACAAGAAGATCCGCGACGAACTTGGCCAAGTGGCTTGAGCGCTTCGAACGCGCTGATCGACACCGGGCCCGCGTGAGGGCTTTGCACCCTCAGCGACCAGGTCGCCACCTCCTCGAAGGTCGGGGCCCGAGCATCGTGCATGGAAGCTGGAGGCGCCTGCATCGCCTGACAGTTTGGCAAGCACAAGGCGCCAAAGACCTCATGCCGATGCCGCGCCTCAGGACCGGGAGATCCACACCAGCCTCAGGCCCCCAACAAGCGGGGTTGCCAAACTCGCTCACGTTCAGCCCTGCACCGCAGCACGTCTGCGCTCAGACGCGTCAGTACCAAGCCCAAGGCCATGCGCCAGGGCAGCTCATCTGGCCCGACTTGGCGGAAATCTGACCGTGCCGGGCACGGCAGCAAACGACGTTTGAAAGGGGGATCAGAACGGAATGTCGTCGTCCATGTCGTCAAACCCCGACGACGGACGACTGGCCATGGGCGCGGGAGCCGGGGCCGGACGCGGGACCGGGGCGCGCGCGGCAGGAGCGGCTGCAGGGGCGCGGCGCGGCGCGCTTTCGTAACCGCCGCCTTGACCACCGCCTTGACCACCACCGTAGCCACCGCCATAACCACCTTCATCACCACCACCACCGCCCATGCCCTGGCGGCTGCCCAGCATCTGCATCTGGTCAGCCCGGATTTCGGTGCTGTATTTTTCGACGCCGGCCTGGTCGGTCCACTTGCGGGTGCGCAGCGAGCCTTCCACATAGACCTGCGAACCCTTGCGCAGGTATTGGCCTGCGATTTCAGCCAGGCGGCCGTTGAACACCACGCGGTGCCACTCCGTGGCTTCCTTCATCTCGCCCGACTGCTTGTCTTTCCAGCGGTCGGTGGTGGCGATGGTGACGTTGGCCACCTGGTCGCCGCTGGGGAAGGTGCGGATCTCGGGGTCGCGCCCCAGGTTACCGACGATGATGACTTTATTGACAGATGCCATGGCTCAATTCTCCGATTCAGGGCGAGATTATGGCGTCTGTGGGCGTGGCGACACGTCCTGGCGTGCTCATGGGCCAGGCCACCAGCAACCAAACGGCACAGGCCAGAGAGCTGACCAGGAACAAGCCATGCCCCCCCACCGAGCGGGCCAGCAGCCCCCCCATGGCGCCGCCGGCAAACAAGCCGAGGGATTGCAGGGTGTTGTAGATGCCCAGTGCCGTGCCGCGCAGACGCGCGGGCGCCAGGCGCGAGGCCAGGCTGGGCTGGCTGGCCTCCAGCACGTTGAAGCCGCAGAAGAAGATGAACAGCAGACCGCCCAGGGTGAGCAGGCCGGGCTGGTGATCCACCACCGCCCACAGGCCCAGTTGCACCAGACCGATCAGCACGATGGCGGCCAGAAACACCGGGCGCAGATGCCCCCGACGCTCCAACGGAAACAAAGTGCCGCCCATGACCACAAACGACGCCAGCACCGCCGGCAGGTACACCTGCCAGTGCAGGCTTTTCTCCAGGCCGGCCTGCACCAGCATCGAGGGCACGGCCACCCACATGGCCAGTTGCACCGCGTGCAACACGAACACGCCGAAGTCGAGCCGCAGCAGCGAACCCAGGGCCAATACCTCGCGCAGGCTGCCACGCGGCGCATCGGCCGGCAAGGGCGGCGCGGTGGGGACGCGCCACAGCACCACGGCCACGCCGCTCAGGGCCAGCACGGCAATCAGCACGAACAGGCCCGACAGCCCCAACCAAGCCGTCAGCACCGGCGCCAGCACCAGCGACAGCGCAAACATCAGCCCGATGCTGGCACCGATCAAGGCCATGGCCTTGGTGCGCACCTCGTCCCGGGTCTGGTCGGCCAGCAAGGCGGTGACCGCTGCCGAAATGGCCCCGGCGCCCTGCAAGGCACGCCCCAGCACCAGGCCATGCAAGGTCTCGGCGCCAGCCGACACCAAAGCACCCAGCGCAAACAACAGCAGGCCGACCACGATCACGGGCTTGCGCCCGAAGCGGTCGGAGGCGATGCCGAAAGGAATCTGCAACACCCCCTGGGTGAGCCCGTAGATGCCCATGGCCAGGCCCACCAGGGCCGGGTCATCGCCCCCCGGGTACTTGCGCGCCTCCAGGGCGAACACGGGCAACACCAGGAACAGGCCGAGCATGCGCAGGGCAAAGATGAACGCCAGCGACTGGGTGGAGCGGCGCTCCAGCGCTGTCATAGCGGTTGATACAGTCATGAGGTGTGAAAAGGGGGAGAGAAGCGAATGCGCGTGGCATTCACGCACAAAACCCATATTGTCGGCGAAGCCCACCCAGCCGGCCTGTGCCAAACGGTGACGTGATGTCTATCATGGTGGGTTTTTCCCAGCCCGGACCACCGTGAACCCCATTGCCCCCGACAGCGCATCTACCGACGGCCCCTACCTGGCCAGCCTCGTCAACGAGCAGCGGCAGCAGCGCATCAGCGTTCGCGGGGCGCGCACCCACAATCTGAAGAACATCGACCTCGACATCCCGCGCAACCAGCTGGTGGTGATCACCGGGCTGTCGGGCTCGGGCAAGTCCAGCCTGGCCTTCGACACCCTGTATGCCGAGGGGCAGCGCCGCTATGTGGAAAGCCTGTCGGCCTATGCACGGCAGTTTCTGCAGCTGATGGACAAGCCCGACGTGGACGTGATCGAGGGCCTGTCGCCCGCCATCTCGATCGAGCAGAAGGCCACCTCGCACAACCCGCGCTCCACCGTGGGCACGGTGACCGAGATCCACGACTACCTGCGCCTGCTGTTTGCCCGTGCCGGCACACCGCACTGCCCCACCCATGGCCTGCCGCTGCAGGCCCAGACCGTGAGCCAGATGGTGGACGCCGTGCTGGCCCTGCCCGAAGAGACCAAGGTGATGATCCTGGCCCCGGTCGCACGCGAGCGCAAGGGCGAATTCGTCGAGCTGTTTGCCAGCATGCAGGCCCAGGGCTATGTGCGCTTTCGGGTGGATGGCGTGGCACACGAGTTCGATCAGTTGCCCGCGCTCAAGAAGAACGAGAAGCACGACATCGACGTGGTGATCGACCGGCTGAAGGTGCGGCCCGACATGCAGCAACGCCTGGCCGAGAGCTTCGAAGCCGCGCTGCGCCTGGCCGATGGCCGTGCCATTGCCCTCGAAATGGACGCCGACCCGGCCGCACTGCGCCCGGCCGAGCACCTGTTCAACGCCCGCTTTGCCTGCCCGGTGTGCAGCTACTCGCTCAGCGAGCTGGAGCCGCGACTGTTCTCGTTCAACTCGCCGGTGGGCGCCTGCCCGGCCTGCGATGGCCTGGGCGCCACCGATGTGTTCGACCCGCAGCGCGTGGTGGGCTTCCCGACCCTGAGCCTGGCCAGCGGCGCCATCAAGGGCTGGGACCGGCGCAATGCGCACTACTTCTCGCTGCTCGAAAGCCTGGCCGAACACTATGGCTTCGACATCGAGAGCCCTTTCGAGACCCTGCCCGAGGCCACCCGGCAGGCCATTCTGTACGGCTCGGGCACGGACGAGATCCGCTTCAGCTACGAGCTTGAAGGCGCGGCCGGCAAGGCCCCGCGCAAGGTGGCCAAGAAGCACCCTTTCGAGGGCATCATCCCCAACCTGCAGCGGCGCTTTCGCGAAACCGACTCGCCCGTGGTGCGCGAAGAACTGGCCCGCCTGCGCAGCACCCAGCCCTGCCCCGACTGTGGCGGCGCCCGGCTGCGCACCGAAGCTCGCCATGTGCGCCTGGGCGAGGGGCCCGAGGCCCGTGCCATCTTCCAGGTCAGCCACCTGACGCTGCGCGAATGCCATGAGTATTTCCAGCAGTTGCACCTGCACGGCGCCAAGGCTGAGATCGCCGACAAGGTGGTGCGAGAGATCAGCTCGCGGCTGAAGTTTCTCAACGACGTGGGCCTGAGCTACCTGAGCCTGGACCGCAGCGCCGAAACCCTGTCCGGCGGCGAGGCCCAGCGCATCCGTCTGGCCAGCCAGATCGGCTCGGGCCTGACAGGCGTGATGTATGTGCTGGATGAGCCCAGCATCGGCCTGCACCAGCGAGACAACGACCGCCTGATCAGCACCCTGCAGCGCCTGCGCGACATCGGCAACAGCGTGCTGGTGGTCGAGCACGACGAGGACATGATGCGCGCCGCCAACCATGTGATCGACATGGGCCCAGGCGCCGGCGTGCACGGAGGGCGTGTGATGGCCCAGGGCACGTTTGACGACATCCGCGCCAACCCGCAGTCGCTCACCGGCCAGTACCTCAGCGGGGCGCGCCGCATCGAGGTGCCCACCCAGCGCCATGTGCAAAAAGACCCGGCCCAGGTGATCCGCATCAGCGGCGCACGCGGCAACAACCTGAAAAACGTGACGGTCGAGTTCCCGGTGGGTTTGATGACCTGCGTGACGGGCGTCTCGGGCTCTGGCAAGTCAACCCTGGTCAACGAAACCCTGTACACGGCGGCCGCCCACCAGATCCACCGCGCCCACGACGAACCCGCCGAGCACGACACCATCGAGGGGCTGGAACAGTTCGACAAGGTGATCAACGTCGACCAGTCGCCGATCGGCCGCACCCCCCGCAGCAACCCGGCCACGTACACCGGCCTGTTCACCCCCATCCGCGAGCTGATGGCCGAGGTGCCCACTGCGCGTGAGCGCGGCTACGGCCCGGGTCGCTTCAGCTTCAACGTGGCCGGCGGGCGCTGCGAAGCCTGTCAGGGCGACGGCGTGGTGAAGGTCGAGATGCACTTCCTGCCCGATGTCTACGTGCCCTGCGATGTGTGCCAGGGTCAGCGCTACAACCGAGAAACCCTGGAGGTTCAATACAAGGGCCGCAACATCGCCCAGGTGCTGGACATGACGGTCGAGACGGCGCACGAGTTCTTCAAGGCGGTGCCCGCCATCGCACGCAAGCTGCAGACCCTGCTGGAGGTGGGCCTGTCGTACATCAAGCTGGGGCAGTCGGCCACCACGCTGTCGGGCGGCGAGGCCCAGCGCATCAAGCTGGCGCTGGAGCTGTCCAAGCGTGATACCGGGCGCACCCTGTACATCCTGGACGAGCCCACCACCGGGCTGCACTTTGCCGACATCGATCTGCTGCTCAAGGTGATCCACCAGCTGCGTGACGCGGGCAACACCATCGTCGTGATCGAGCACAACCTGGACGTGATCAAGACCGCAGACTGGCTGATCGACATGGGCCCCGAAGGCGGCGCCGGGGGGGGCACCGTGGTGGGCGTGGGCACGCCCGAAGCCCTGGCCGCGCTGCCGGCCAGCCACACCGGGCGCTACCTGGCGCGGCTGCTGGCACCCGGCGCCTGAGGCCGGCAGCCGATCCAGGATTCAATCCAGCGCTCGATCCGTCGCTCAATCCGTCGCTCAGACCGGCAACACCAGCCTGGGCCGGCGGCAATAGGCCACAAACTCCTCGGGCGGCAAGGCGCGCGCGAACAGATAGCCCTGCCCCACGTCCACACCCAGATCACGCACCTGGGTGGCCACGGCGGTCGTCTCCACCCCCTCGGCCACCACCACCGCCCCGCAGCGGTGAGCCAGCTCGACGATGTGCTCCACCACCACCAACGACTTCAGCTCGCTCAGCGAGGTCACCAGGCTGCGATCGATCTTGACCTCGGAAAACGAAAAGCGGGTCAGCAGCAGCAGATTGGAATAGCCGGTGCCAAAATCGTCGATCGACAAGGGCACCCCCAGGGCGGTCAACAAGGCCAGATTGGCCTGCACCCGCGGGTCGTCCACCAGGTCAGACCACTCCACCAGCTCCAGGCGCAACAGGCCGGGCAGCACCTGGCACTGCACCAGCAAGGCCTGCACCCGCTGCGCAAACCCAGACAGGCACAAGGACTCGGCCGACACATTGACCGCCATCGACACGCCGGGCAGGCGGCTCGCCTGTTGTTGCAACAGGTGCACGGTGGCCGCCAAGGTGGCCCATTCGACCTCGGCCAGCCGGCCATCACGGCGCGCCACCGCAATCACCCGCATCGGCGAAACGGCCCGGCCTGCAGCATCGCTCAGCCGCAGCAAGGCCTCGGCCCCCTCCACCTGCCCGGTGGCCAGATGCAGCTTGGGCTGCAACCAGATCGGCACCGTGCCCGGGTCCGCCCACCGGTTCATCTGACTTTCAATGAAGGCATCCAGGGCCTGGTCCTGCTGCATCAAACCGTTGAAATACGCCACCCCGCGCGGCAGCGAATTCAAGGCCAGGGTGATCTCGCGATAAGGCAGGTGGGGCGTCGGGGTGTCGTTCACCGGCCCCAGGTCCACCACCGCACACCGGACCGCCGCCCGGTAACCCGGCCAGGCCTGACTGATGCCTGCCTCGCAGCGGCGCAAGGCGGGCTCCAGCTCACTGCGGTCCTCCAGATCTGACAGGGCCACGCCTTCCAGAAACAGCGCCAGCGAGAAGTCACTGTATTGAAATGGCGTGGGCCGATAGGCCCGCAAGGCCACCAGCACCTCACGCAGCAAGGTCCCCCCCTGTTCCAGCCCGCCGCTTTGCCACAGCCGCCAGGCCCGCTCCTGACCATGGCGAGACAGAAAATCGCTCAGGTTGCCCAGCTCCAACACCACCAGGCAGGCCGCACGGGGGTCGTCACGGTGCCAATGCGCCTGCACGCGTTCACTCAGGGCGCGCCGGTTGGGCAGGCCGCTGACCGGGTCGTGCCGCAGCAGCGCGTGCTCACGGGCCTGCTGCGCATCGATCTGGGCATCGGTGGCCAGCAGCAGCAAGGTGCAGTAGATGACCAGCAACGAGATGGGCATCATGGTGGCTCGGGCCTGCAACAGCTGCGTCAGGGTCTCCCAGGGCGTGTCGGACAACACCGTCCCCAACCAGGCCCCCACGGCGGTCGACAGCAGGCGCCCGACCCACACCCCCAGCACCGTGCTGGCATGCAGGGTCGGCAAGGCCCGCGGATCAATCAGCAGGCGCAGCATCCAGCCACTCATCACATGAACCAAGCCATCGGCCACGGCAGCCCCCAGGTGCAGAATGCCGCCGTACTGCCAGCGGGCCAGTTCCACCAGGGCAAAGCTCAGCAAGCCGCCGCGCCAGCCACCCAGGTAGGCCCCCAGGTACAGAAAATCGATCACCAGGGTGGGGCGCACCTCGCCCTCGCCGTAGTTGGCCACCAGCGCACCAATCACATAGCCCGCGCCCCCCACGGCCAAACCAAGGGCCAGGCTGCGCTGGCGTATCGGCAACCCGTGGCGCCGGCAAACCAGCAGCACGGCGGCCAGCAGACCCACCAGAGCAGCCCCCTGCAGGCACAACAACGGGATGTCGGGTGGCAACAGGTGCTCGAAGTCGGTCAGCGGTGGCAGTTCACTCAGGGCAATGGCCATGCGGGCTCCAGGTCAGATCAACAAAGACCGCACGCTTGTCCAAAGTGCCAACAGCGAGACAGCGCACACGCAGCCCTCAAAATCAAGACCAACGGCCTTCTTCAAAGGAACGCCGGATGATTCTTGACGGCACCCCTGGCTTTTCACACCGCTAACCGACCAGCGGGTCTGGCTGTGGTGCGCCTCACCACAAGCGCCCAGCAAGACAACCGCCGGTCGGGAATAATGCGACTTTCTGTCGACTTACTACCCCACCATGCATTCCATCGTCCTGCGCTTTCTCGCCGAACCCAGCACCGTCAATTTCGGCGGCAAGGTGCACGGAGGCACCGTGATGAAATGGATCGACGAGGCCGGCTATGCCTGCGCCACGAGTTGGTCCAAGCGCTACTGCGTGACGGTCTTCGTGGGCGGCATCCGCTTCCACCGTCCGATCATGATCGGCGACCTGGTCGAAGTCGAAGCCCGCCTGGCCTACACCGGCACCACCAGCATGAACATCTCGGTCGAGGTGCGCAGCGGTGACATGAAAAGCGGCCAGATGGCCAAGACCACCGAATGCCTGATCGTGTTCGTGGCCCTCGACTCGCATGGCCACACCATCCCGGTGGACACCTTCTCGCCCGAAACCCCGGGCGACATCGCCCTGGCGCAACGGGCCAAGGCCCACATCGAGGCCGCCAAGGCCAACCCTCAGGCCCCGCATTGACGGCAGCACCCGCCCCGCCCACCGCCCCTGGCCTGAGCCGCACCGACCTGCTCGCCGCACTGTGCGTGGTGGTGGTGTGGGGGCTCAACTTCGTGGCCATGAAGGTGGGGCTGCGAGATTTCACGCCCTTCCAGCTTGGGGCGGCGCGCTACCTCGTGGCCGCCTTTCCGCTGGTGCTGCTGGTGCGCCGCCCGCGTGTGGCCTGGCGCTGGCTGCTGCTCTATGGTCTGACCCAGGGCGTGGGCCAGTTCGGTTTTCTGTTCTGTGCCATGCAGGTCGGCATGAGCGCGGGCCTGGCCTCGGTGCTGCTGCAGACCCAGGTCTTCATCACCGCCGTGCTGGGCTTTGTGCTGCTGGGCGAGCGCGCCGGGCGGGCGCTGCAAATCGGCTTGTTGCTGGCCTGTGCCGGTCTGCTGTGCTTTGCGCTCAACTACCTGGCACCGGGCGCCGCTGCCGGGGCCACCACCTTCTGGGGCTTTGTGCTCAACCTGTGTGCCGCCGCCATGTGGGCCAGCTCCAACATCGTGATCCGCAAGGCGCGCGAACACAGCCCCGACATGGAGCCGCTGGGCTTTGTGGTGTGGAGTTGCCTGGTGCCGGTGCTGCCTTTTGCCGCCTTGTCCTGGTGGCAGGATCCGCCCGAGCTGCGCTGGCACTGGCTGCAGGCGCCGCTGCTGGCCTGGGCGGCCGTGGCCTACCTGGCCTGGATGGCCAGCGTGCTGGGCTATGCGCTGTGGACGCGCTTGCTGCAACGCCACCCGGCGAACCGCGTCGCCCCCTTCAGCCTGGGCGTGCCGGTGGTAGGGCTGAGCGCCGGCATGCTGCTGCTGGGAGAGGGCATCACGCCCTGGCAATGGGGCGGCATCACGCTGGTGGTACTGGCCTTGGCCTGTGTGCTGGGCGGCGATCGTCTGCTGCAACACCGCCGCTTGCGCTGATTCACCGCCTCACAAGGGGCTGCGGCGCGCGAAGCGCACCACGGTGACGCCGGCGCGGGCCTGGCGCACCGAGGGCATCACCAGCACGCAATCGTCGTAGGGTGTGGTGACGGGCTCGCCGTCGTTCCAGCCGATCACGGTGCCGGCTTGCTCGATCACCTCCAGGCCCTGGAAGGGTTCGACAAAGCGGAAAGCCGGGCTGCGGGCCACCACCGGGCCCGTGACTTCCAGGGCCCATTGGCGCGGCGCAGGCGCCTGCAACCAGCCCGGCAGGGCCGCCAGCAGCACCGCCTCGTCGACCGCCCCGGCCTCACGCAGAAAGCGCAGGCAGGCGTCCTGGGCCACGCTGCGGCTGGACAGATCGCCATGGAAGCCACACTCGATGAGCAGCGAATGGGTTCCGTTGTCGGCCAGCTCGTCAATCCGGCCGAAGCGGCCGAAGTCGCGCATGCGCACGCCATCCTTGTGCCCGGCGTCGACCACGATGTGCTCGGGCGCGCCCAGGGCCCGGGCCAGCACCCGATTGTGCGGCTGCACACCGGTCAGCAGCAGGGGTTGACCCCGCTCGTGCATGGAGTGCAGGTCCAGCAGCCAGTCGGCCTGCTCGACGAAGGGGCGCAACTGGGCCGCGCGCCGGCGCTCCTGGCTGCCACCGGCTTCGATGCGTTCGACCACCCATTGACGGTTCAGGTCTTCGTCGACAAAGCGCGAGGCGTCATGGTTCAAGGGGTCGAAACGGTCGAACGCGGCCAGATTGCAGAAGGCCAGGGTGAGCCGACCGCGCTGGGGCCGCAGCCCCGCCTGCAGCAGGCCCAGCAAAGCCCAGGCACCGCACAGCTCGTTGCCGTGCACCAGGGCACTGATCATCACGTGGCGCCCGGGCTCGGCGCCGTCGAACTGCCACACACCTTCGACACCGGTGTTGCCAGCGCGCCAGGGGCCCAGATCGGGACAGGGCAGCGCAAATTCAGGGGATGCGGTCACGGGGTCACTCCTCGATGCGGGCAAATTCAACAATGTGCTTGTACTTGGCGCTTTCTTCGACCATGAAGCGGGCCAGGTCGAGCTGCGGGTTGGCCACGGTGGAGCCCGTCTCTTCGAGCTTCTTGCGCACGTCGGGGGCCTGCAGCGTCTCGGCCAGCGCCTTCTTCAGGCGGGCCGTCACCGGCTCGGGCAGGCGGGCCGGCCCCAGCAAGGCAAACCAGGAGCTGATGTCGATGTTCTTCAGGGCCGGCGTCTCGGCCACGGCAGGCACATCGGGGGTGGCGGGCGAGCGCTTGCGCTCGGTGGTCCCCAGGGCCACCAGCTTGCCGCTCTTGATCAGGGGCAGGCCGCTGGACAGCACGAACACACCGTAATCCACATTGCTACCCAGCAAGTCGGTGGTCAACGGAGCCACGCCGCGGTAGGGGATGTGGGTCATGAACAGCCCGCCCTGGTCCTTGATCATCTCGCCAGCCAGGTGCAGCGCCGTGCCCACACCCGAGCTGCCGTAGGTGAACTTGCCCGGGTTGGCCTTGACCTGCTTCATGAAGTCGGCCACGGTCTTGACGCCGGTGCGCGGCGAGGCCACCAGCACCATGGGCTGCGAAGCGATCAAGCCCAGGGGGGTGAAGTCGCGCAGCTCGTACTTGACCGAGGCCGGGGCCACCAGGCGTTTGATGGCGATCTCGTTGTTGGCCCCCACCAGCAGGGTGTAGCCATCGGCCGGCGCGCTCGCCACCTTCTGGGCGCCAATGGCGCCCCCGGCGCCACCCAGGTTTTCGATCACCACCGGGGTGCCCAGGCGGCGCGACAGCTCAGGGCCGATGGTGCGGGCCATCAGATCGGTGCTGCCACCCGCCGGGTAGCCCACGACCAGCGTGACAGGCTTGTCAGGATAGCCCTCGGCCTGGGCCAGCAGCGGCAGGACGCTCAGAGCGCCCAGCAGTGGCCAGAGCGCACGACGGCGCTGAGACAAGGGAGGTTGAGTGTTCATGACAGGCTCCGGACAAGACAAAACGTGGCAGAAAAGGGGCAGTGATCAGAGCTGCAGCCATCGGGCACAACCCCCCGATCGCCTGCAGCCAGCCGATTGTCCGGCCTACAGACCCAGGCTTGGTGCCAAAACAGCACCGGGTGGTGCCATTTTCAGCATCCGGCCTCAGAGCAGGCTCTCGCTGCGATGCCAGACCTGCTCGGCCAGGGCCGACAGACGCCGCTTGGGGCGGTAGAGCCGCACCTCGAAGCGGACGGCCAGGCGCGGATCACCCACCCGGCACAGACGGCCTTCGTGCAGCGCCCCGGCCGCCAGAGAGACCGGGAGCCAGGCCACGCCCAGGCCCTTGAGCGCGTACTCCAGCAAGGCATCGGCCGAGTCGCACTCAATGACCCGGCGCAGGGCCGGGGCCTGGGGGTGATGCGCCAGGTGGTCCTGCACCAGACGGCCCAGGGCCAGGCTGTCGGCATAGGCCAGGTAGGCGGCGGCCGCCCCGGGTGCGAAGGCATGCAGCGGTGTCCCACCGGCATCGCATTGGCTGACCGGCACCAGTTCGTCGCGGGCCAGGGTCAGGTGGCTGTATTGCCGTGCCGGGATCTGCAGGGCCAGCAGCGGGTGGTGGTAGGTGAGCATGAAATCCACCTCGCCGCGCTCCAGCAGGCGGGTGGTGTCGGCCAGGGCCCGTGTGCGGATCAGCACCTCGGCCTGGCCCAGCTCGGGCTGCAACTGGCACAGCCAATCAGCCACCAGGGTGCGTGCCAGGGTGCGGCCGGTGGCCAGGCTCAGGGTCTGCTGTTCGCGCCCGGCCGCACCCCGCAGGGCGTCATGGGCCTGACCCAGGCCCTGCAACAGGTGGCGTGCGTCCTGCAGCAGGCTGTCGCCGGCGGCCGTGAGCGTCACTGGGCCGGGGCCGCGCTGCACCAGCGGGGTGCCGGCCCATTCCTCCAGGGCCCGGATGCGGCGCCCAAAGGCCGGATGGGTGACATGGCGCAGTTCGGCGGCGCGGGTGAAGCTGCGCGTCTGCGCCAGCACCACCAGGTCTTCGAGCCACTTGACCTGCATGGCGATGATGCCGGATGGGGGAAGGGCGCCGGGCCGGGGCTCAGCCGCGGGCGGCTTGCAACAGGTCGCGAGTGCGCAGGGCCTCGCGACGGGCCGCCTCCTGAAAATCGTCACCCGACGAGGCGTAAAGGATGGCGCGCGACGAGTTGACGACGATGGGGGCACCGGGTTTCCAGCCGGCTCGCACCGTGGCCACCGCGTCGCCCCCCTGGGCCCCCACGCCCGGGATCAACAGCGGCAGCGTGGGCGCCAGGGCCCGCACGCGTTCGATCTCGGCGGGGTAGGTGGCGCCCACCACCAGGCCCAGCTGCCCATTCAGGTTCCAGGGGCCCTGGGCCAGGCGTGCCACATGTTCGTACAGCAGGGGCTGGCCTTCGACCGAAGCCAAGCGCTGGTTCTGCAGATCGTCGCCGCCTGGGTTGGAGGTGCGGCACAGCAGGAAGGCGCCCTTGCCTTCGTACTTGAGATAGGGTTGCACCGAATCAAAGCCCATGAACGGCGACAGCGTGACCGCATCGGCGCCGTAGCGGTCGAAGGCTTCTTTGGCGTACTGCTCGGCGGTCGAGCCGATGTCGCCGCGCTTGGCGTCCAGGATGATGGGCACGTGGGGCGCGACTCGGCGCATGTGCTCCATCAGGCGCTCCAGCTGGCCCTCGGCCCGGTGCGCGGCAAAGTAGGCGATCTGAGGCTTGAAGGCGATCGACAGATCGGCCGTGGCATCGACGATGCGGGCGCAGAAGTCGTAGATCTTGTTGGCATCACCCTTGAGCTGGGCCGGGAAGCGGGCGGGCTCAGGGTCCAGGCCCACGCAGAGCATGGAGCCGTTTTGTTGCTCGGCGTTGCGGAGCATGTCGAGGAAGGTCATGAGCGCCATTTTAAAGAGGTGCCCGCGCGCAGCGCGATCAACGGACAGGTTGGGCCTGGCAAAAGGTGCCAGCAGGGGGCGTTCAACCCAGGGCCAGACACAGATCGGCCCAGGCCCGCGCCTTGTCGGCCTGGGCCCGCAGCAGGTAGGGCGCATCGTAGGTGACCACCGCCGGCACCCCGTGCAGATCGTGCACGCGCCCGCGCAACCGACCCAGCGGCTCATCGGTGCCCAGGGCTTCACGCGCCGCGGTGCGGCCCATCAACAGCACCCGATGCGGCTGCCGGGCCTGCAGCAGGTCGGCCCAGGCCAGGGGTTCGGCGCCCTCGTCGGCAGCCCGCCGGGCCAGGCCGGCCGCCCACACCTGGGGCGTCTTGTGCAAGCCCATGGCGCGCAGCATGTTGTCGAGCAGGCGGGCGGCCGGCCCCCCGTCTTCGGCCAGGGGGTCGTCGCCCGGCCAGATGGCCTCGGTGACCACCAGCCAGCCGCCCGGGGTGGCCGGGCTGGCATACAGGGCCTGTGCAGGCAGCAGGCGCCAGGCGCTGGCGGCGCCGGCCAGCACGCGCCCCGGGGCAGGGGCGGCGGGGCGGGCCACTGGCGCCTGGGAGGTGGCAGGGCTCGCAGGGCGGGCCGGGGCGACAGGGACGGCCGGGGCGGCGGCAGGCGCACTGCTCTGCTGGGGCATCACCGCAGCCGCCCGGACCGAGGGCGGAATCGGGGGCTGAACCGGGGTCTGAGCCGGGGCCAGGACGACAGCCTGGGACGGCGCCCCCACCCCCGACGCCCCCTCTACCGGGGCCTCGGGCCACCAGAAGGGGATGTGCATCTCGTCCAGCATGGCGCGCTGGCGCGGGTCGAGGTTCAGGCTCATAGTTTCAGGCTCATCACAATCGCGTCTTCACGCCCTTCAAAGGCTGGATAGTAGGCCTTGCGCACGCCCACCCGCTGGTAGCCATGGGCCAGGTACACCGAGTAGGCCCGGGCATTGGACACCCGCACCTCCAGCCACAGCCACTGGGCGCCCTGCCCGCGCGACCAGGTGGCCAGGGCATCGAGCATCACCCGCGACCAACCCTGACGCTGAAATGCCGGGGCCACGGTGATGTTGAGCAGGTGCACCTCATCCACACCTTTCATGGCCACAAAGTAGCCGATCAGGCGGTCCTCGCCGACCAGCACCTGGGCCTGGTAGCCCGAGCGGATCGAATCCAGAAAATTGCCCCGGCTCCAGGGGTGGGTGTAGGCCTGTTGCTCGATGGCCAGCACGGCGTCCATCCAGGCCTCGGTCATGGTCTCGAATCGGGCTTCGCTCACGGACATGGTGCACCTCAGGATTGCGACTGGCGGGCCGCCTTGTCGGCCTCACGTTCGGCGGTGGTCTGGGCCACCTTGTCGCGGATGTACAAGGGCAGGGCCTGTTCGGCGGGCACCGCCCGACCCGCCTGCCACAGCGCCGGTGCCAGGCGCAGCAAGGCGGTGGCGGTGGGCAACAGCGCCAGGCCCGGGGCGCCAGCCAGCCGCCCAGGATAGGCCGCGGCGGCGCTGCCGGCCAAGGTCCAGTCCGGGGGCACCACCACGCTTTCGGGCGCGCCCAGGGAGAAATCGGCGGGCACCTGCCACTGGCCGTCCAGCCATTCGCAAGGCGCGCTGTAGACCTCGTTCATGCGAGCGTCCAAAGCGGCCACCACCCGGGTGCAGCCGTGCTGGTGGCGCGCCTCTTCGGCCACGGCCAACAGCGTGCTGACAGGCAGCACCGGCAGGCCAGCCCCAAAGGCCAGCCCCTGAGCCACCGAGCAGGCGGTGCGCAGGCCGGTGAACGAGCCCGGGCCGCTGCCGAACACGATGGCATCGAGTTGATGCAGCGTGAGGCCGGCCTGGGCCAGCAGCGCCAGCAAGGCCGGGATCAAGGTGGCCGAAGACTGGGCGCCGCCGGCGCCCTCTTGCTGCCACACGGCCCCGCCCCGCCCCACAGCCAGCGAGAGGCGTTCGGTGCTGGTGTCAAAAGCAAGAAAATTCATATTCAGGGACCGCCATCAATGCAGGCTTTTGGCCGGCTTGGAAAAAAGAGAAAACAGCACGGCCGGACGCGAGGGCAGAACCCCCGCCGCAATGCCTGCCGTGACCAGGGCCAGGCCGAGCATCAGGTTCCAGTGCATGGGCTCGCCCAGCAGCCAGACAGCGCCCAACGCCGACAGGCCCGGCACCAGCGCCGTGATCATGGTCGATCGCACCGGGCCGAAGTATTGGATCATGCGCGTGAAGGTGATGCCCGAAATCACCACCGAGCCCAGTCCCTGGAACAGCAGTTGAAAGACGATTTCCCCCCAGGGCGCTGCCCCCAGGCGACTGGGCAGCAGGCCCGACTGCGTCAGCAACAGAAAGGCAGGCACAAAGCTCAGCAGCGCCAGCGCGGTGACGGCCATCGTGGCCCGCACCGCATCGGCCCCGGTGCGGCGCACCAGCACGCTGTAGGTGGCCCAGCAGCTGCTGGCCGCCATGAACAGCAGATCGCCCTTCCAGACCGTGCCCTGGCCCGACAAGGCGCCCAACAGGCTGGCGCCCCCCACCAACAGGTCGCCCAGCAGGATCAGGCCCAGGCCGAACACCCGCACCGCCGGCAAACGATCGCCCAGCAGCCAGATGCTGAGCAGCGAAGCCCACAACGGCAGGCTGCCGGGCATCAGGACCGAGCCGTGGGCGGCCGGGGCAAAAAAGAACCCGCTGTAGGCCAGCACGGCATAGGCCAGGCCACCGAACAGGCCCAGCACCAGCGTGGGCCGCAAGGGCAGTGGCGACAACCCGCCCAGCGAACCACTGAAGCCCGCCGGGCTGCGCCGCTCGCGGCGCGCGCGCCACAGCGCCCAGGGCATCAGCACGGACGAAGCCCCGACGATGCGCAAAAAGGCAATGTCAAAGGGGCTGAGGGTGCGCTGGGCCGAGGCTCGGGCGATCACGATGAAGGCGGTCCAGATCAGGACCGTGACGACGGCGGACGCCAGGCCCACCGCACGGGGAGAAAAACGCATGGGAGGATTATCCCGAAATGCGACTGGCCACGCCGCACCAAGGCTGGCGGCAGGCTGGGGGAGGCATGCGACACTTGGCCGGCCCTTGCAAGCAGCCACCACCATGCCCGACCCGACGACCCCACTGCACCGATCCATTTTGATGCGCGCCTGCTGGCTGAGCATGCTGCTTTGGGGCCTCGTGGGCCACCCATTGGCTCAAAACGACAAAAGCCGCCTCAGCCCCTTGTATCTGGTGCCCACCATCGAGGGACTTTACGCCTGTGAGGAGGGCGCAGCCCGTGCCGAAATTCGCAGCTACGCAGCCCTGAATGATTGGTGCATTGCACACCAGCTGGATGCCTCGCCGGCCATCACACAGGCCCTGAAGGCCCTGGAGCCCGGCGGCCCCGCCGGTCAGGTGCAGGTGGGGTTTCTGGCCAATCTTCAACTGTTGTCGCTCTACCGTCGCCAAGGCCAGGCTTGGGCGATCGACGACCGACGCGTGGACGCATTCCTGCGGGTGGTTTCACGAGTCCCCAGGCCGTTTGTGTTGTACCTGGCCGCTGACCATTTCGATACCCAGGGCCCGCTGACCGATGAACTTCTGAAAGACCCAGCCAGTCTGATGCAGCTCAGCGACGGCAAAACCCCGCTTTCGGGATACTTCGGTTATCGCATCGCTCCTTACACACTGTTGACGGATGAACACATCCTCGTCAACCGCTACCGGTTTGAAGCGCTGCGCCATGTCGCCCGAAAAATCCAGGCATTGCCTCAGGAAGTGCGAGGGCGCATGGTGGCCATCACTCTGGCCGGCGAACTGCACCAGATGTTCCCCGACTTCGAAAACGGCATGGGCTGATTTGCAGACGCCCGGGTGACCGACTACAGCCCAGCCTCAGTGCGACAGTTCCGCACCTGGTTGCTGAACCGACACGGCAGTCTATCCAGAATGAACCAAGTCCTGGGCATGCGTTTCAACAGCCTGGATGAGGTACCAGCGCCAGGCCAGTCAGGGCGGACTGGCGAAGCACCAGCACTGGCCGGACATTACGACGCCTGGGCCGATGGTCAAGTCACGGTGGCCGGTTGGTTGTGGGACCCACAACGGAGCGTCCAAGCACTTGATCTGTTTGTTGACGGTCGCCAAGCAGGGCCATTGGAGCGCGGCCTGAACCGCGTTGACGTCTACCGCGCCGTCGAAGCCGTGCTTGACCCGAACGTTGGTTATCGCATGCGCTACGACTACAGGGCTCTGGCCAATGGACTCCATCGGGCCCAGGTGGTGGCCCAGGTGCGAGGCAAGCGTTACCTGCTGGGAGAAGCCCGATTCAAGGTCGTCCGCCAAGGTGGCCCCGCGGCATCCTCCCAACTGCCCATGGGTTTGGCGGGCCTGCTGCCAGCCGAGGCATTGCCCGAGGTCAAGACCTGGCTCGATCTGCCCGGTGAGGCCCAAGTGCTGCGCTACAACCCGCTGGCCCGTGAATGGAATGCCTTCCGAGCCTGGCAGGTGAAAGCCTTTCTGACCCGCTTTCACGAGGTGGCTCGGCAAGCCGGCCTGCCTGCGGACAAGCTGTATTCCCACCAGATCGCGCCCGCCGTCAACTCAAGCTGGAACCCGGCCTTGTTTGCCGTGGAGGACACATGGCAGGCGGATCAGCCCTGGAAGACCGGGATCAACCTCTACGGCGGGGCTGTGAACAATGCGTGGCTGCAGCGCTTTCTGAAACAAAACCGGATCCACGACTATGGCGTGCCAGAGTTCAACCCTCAGCAATGGAAACGCCCGGGCGCCCATCTCGAAGCCCTTCAGGCACACCAACGCGCGGGCGCCCGCTTTGTCAGCCCCTACTACCTCGCGGTCATGCCCAAACGCCTGAGCGACACCAGCGAACATGGCGTGAACGCCATGGCACTCAGCCCCGACAATCCCCGCGATGGATCCGACCAGTTTTATGAAGCAATGCGAACCTTTGCGCGCCGCTGAATCCAGCACCCTCCAACACCTCCGCCATGTCATCGGCGCAGGGCGCACCCTGCTGACCGGAGGCCTGCTGCTGGTCACCGCGCTGGCGGCCTTTGCCGCGCCCCCCCTGCCCCCCGAGATCGAGGCCGCGCTGCAGCGCTCGCGCCTGCCACGCGATTCGGTGGCCCTGCTGGTCAGCGAGGTGCAGGGGCAGCGCCCGCCCCGCCTGGCGCTGAACCCGGGCACGCCCATGAACCCCGCCTCGGTGACCAAGCTGATCACGACCGAGGCGGCCCTGGAGCTGCTGGGGCCCGCCTTCAGCTGGCAAACCCCGGTGTACCTCGACGGCACGGTGCGAGAGGGCACGCTGCAAGGCAACCTGATCATCAAGGGCCAGGGCGACCCCAAGCTGGTGCTGGAGCGCCTGTGGCTGCTGCTGCGGCGGGTGCAGGGCCTGGGCATCCGCCAGATCAATGGCGACATCGTGCTGGACCACAGCGCTTTCGAGCTGCCCGCAGCCAACCCGGCCGACTTTGATGGCGAACCGCTGAAACCCTACAACGCAGCCGCCGACGCGCTGCTGATCAACTTCCGCTCGCTGGTGCTGACCTGGGTGCCCGACCCGGCTGCGGGCCTGGCCCGGGTGCAGCTGGACCCGCCGTTGGCCGGTGTGCAATTCAGCCCCACCGTGCCGCTGCTGGCTGGCGAATGCGGTGACTGGCGCAGCCAGCTCAAGGCCCAGCTGGCCGACCCGAACCGCCTGAGCTTTGTCGGCGGTTACCCGGCCAGTTGCGGCGAACGCAGCTGGCCCCTGGCCTATGCCGAACCCGCCAGCTACAACGCCCGTGCCCTGGAAGGCCTGTGGAAGGACATGGGGGGCCGCCTGGGGGGCCAGGTGCGCGACGGGCTGGTGCCGGCCGGCCTGCAACCCATCTTCAGCCTGGGCTCACCCCCTCTCGCTGAAGTGATCCGAGACATCAACAAGTACAGCAACAACGTGATGGCGCAGCAGCTGTTCCTGACGCTGAGCCTGCAGCAAAAAGGGGTGGGCACCCCATCAGGCTCGCGCGAGGTGCTCGGCCAGTGGTGGCGGCGGCGCTTCGGTGAAGCCGATCTGCCCAGCCTGGACAACGGCTCAGGCCTGAGCCGGGACACCCGCGTGAGTGCCCAGGCCCTGACGCGGCTGCTGCAGGCGACCTGGGCCGGCGGCACCATGCCCGAGCTGCTGTCATCCCTGCCGCTCAGCGGTGTGGACGGCACGCTGCGTCGCATGGGCAAGGACAACGCTGCCGTGCAGGGCGCGGCCCACCTGAAGACCGGCAGCCTGCGCGACGTCACCGCCGTGGCCGGTGTGGTGCATGGCGCCAGCGGCCGGCGCTACACCTTGGTGGCCATGGCAAACCACCCCAATGCCAACGCCCTGCGCCCGGTGATCGAGGCCTTGATCGCCTGGACCGCACGGGATCAGAACCAGCCCTGAACCGCCCCACCCCATGTCTCTCACCGACCTGACCGGCTACCTGGCCGCCTGCCTGACTACCTGCAGCTTTGTGCCCCAGGCCTGGCTGACCTTCAAGACCCGGGACGTGCGGGGCATTTCGCTGGGCATGTACAGCGTGTTCACCGTGGGCGTGGCGCTGTGGCTTCTGTACGGCCTGGCGCTGGGGGCCTGGCCCATCGTGGCGGCCAACGCAGTCACCCTGAGCCTGGCCGCCAGCATCCTGGTCATGAAGCTGCGCTACCGGCAGGCCGACTGACCCACCTGACCCGCCTGAAGGCCTTGACAGTGGCCCAAATGGCCTTGGTAGTTTCCCGCTGACGACCCAGGTATCGCCAGCGTTACGATGGAGCGACGCAAAAACGAACGGTCGTTCTATTTTTAACAGGAGACATCCATGCGCCATTTCATCGGCCTCGCGCCCATTGTTGCGGCCCTCTTGCTGGCAGGGTGCGGCGGGGGCGGTTCTGACACCGGAGGCAGCACCACCACCGACAACAGTGGCAGCCGCGGCTCGCTGCAATACAACCCGCCTCTGCGCGTCACCGGGCTGAGCGCCAGCGACTTCCAGGCCCAGCTGAGTGCCAGCAGCACCGGCAAAGGCCTGCTGGCCGTGGCAGGCACGCCGAAATGCGGGGTCAACTTCCATTACATCCAGTACGGCACCGTGGGCGGTGCAGGTGAAGCAACCAACGGCACTGGCGCCCTGATGGTGCCCACGGGCACCGACCCCGCCTGCAGCGGCGCCCGCCCCATCGTGCTGTATGCCCACGGCACCACCACCGCCAAGGCCTACAACATCGCCAACATCCTGGATTCGAGCAACGACGCCTATGGCGAGAGCGCCCTGGTGGCCGCCGCCTTTGCGGCGCAAGGCTTCATCGTGGTGGCGCCCAATTACGCCGGCTACGATGCCTCCAAGCTCAGCTACCACCCCTACCTGAACGCCGATCAAGAGTCCAAGGACATGATCGACGCCCTGACCGCGGCTCGCACGGCCCTGCCCAACGTGGGCGGCACCGATTCGGGCAAGCTGTTCATCACCGGCTACTCGCAGGGTGGCCACGTGGCCATGGCCACGCACCGGGCGCTGCAGGCCCTGGGCAAGAGCGTGACGGCCTCGGCCCCACTGTCGGGCCCCTACGCCCTGGCGGCGCTGGTGGACGCGGTGTATTACGGCAACGTGAACCTGGGCTCGACCATCTTCACCCCGATGCTGAGCACCAGCTACCAGAAGGCCTACGGCAACATTTACAACAGCACGACCGACCTCTACAGCAGCAACTTTGCCACCGGCATCGACACCTTGCTGCCATCGACGACGTCGCTCAACACCTTGCTGACGCAAGGCAAGCTGCCACAGACGGCCCTGTTCAACAGCACGCCGCCCACCGCGCCCCTGGGCTCGCCGCCTGCATTGCAGGCCACCCTGAACGCGATCACGCCGCCGACCACCCCGGCCGCGCTGGCACCGCTGTTCGCACTGGGCTTCGGCAGCAACCCGCTGGTGACCAACAACGCGCGCCTGGCCTTCCTGCTGGACGCGATGGCCAACCCCGATGGAGCCGTGCCCGCCACCACAACCGGCCTGCCCGCCAGTGCGCCGACCAACACCATGCGTCAGGCGTTCAAGGCCAATGACCTGCGCAACTGGACGCCCACACGCCCGGTATTGATGTGTGGCGGCAATGCGGATCCCACCGTGTTCTACAGCGTCAACACCCAGTTGATGGCCAAGCTGTGGAGCGCCCCCTCGCCCATGGCCATGGGCACCGGCCTGCTCAATGTGCTCGACGTGGATTCGGCCGTGACCAGTGCCAGCGACCCGTTCGCGGCAGCCAAGGTCGGCTTTGCCACGTTGAAGGCCTCGACCGCCGCCGCGGCCGTGTCCGCAGGGGCCACCGACGGGGGCGCCAGCGCCGTGGTGCAGGCCTACCACGGCAGCCTGGTGCCGCCGTTCTGCACGGTCGCCGCGCGCGGCTACTTCCAGCAGGTGCTGGCCGCCGGCCTTTGAGCCCCACCCACGACGCAGGAGACAAACATGACATTCCGGCTGAACCCTCTCGCCCTGGCCCTCGCCCCCCTCTTGCTGGGTGGCACAACGGCCTGGGCCCAGGACAACATCTTCCGCGTGGGTTACACCCAGGTGCAACCCAACTCATCGGCCAGCGACGCCACGGGCCCCTTTCTGTTGCAACCGAACTCGGGCGTGAGCCTGACGGTGAAAGACCAGAGCACGCTGTTCTTCTCTTATGCCCGCAAGCTGGATGACCGGCTGGAGGTGGAACTGGCCATGGGCGTTCCGCCCACCCACGACGTCGCTGCCAAGCTGAACCCGGCCATCGTGCCGGGCTACATCGTGTCGGCCTATCAAGGGCAGACCATTGCCAAGATCAGGCAATTTGCGCCCACGGTGTTCCTGAACTACAGCTTTGGCGACAGCAGCAGCGCGCTTCGCCCCTTTGTCGGCGTGGGGGTCAACTACACCAAGTTCGACAAGCGCAGTTCCACCAACATCGGCAACTCGCTCAATGGCGGCCCCACCGACATCCAGCTCAGCGACTCCTGGGGGCTGGCGGCCCAGGTGGGCCTGGAATACCGCATCAACGACAAGTGGTCGTTGCATGGCTCGCTGGCCACCGCCCGCGTCAAGACCACCCTGACCGCCACCACCGCCGGCGCGGCCCGGGTGATGGACATCACCTTCCATCCCGTGGTGCTCACGATGACGGCCGGTTACCGGTTCTGAGGCAAAACGCCCACGCGCTGAAGGCCCCGCACGCGGGGCCTTTTTCATGGGGCTTTGAGTGGCACCGCGCCTTGAGCGGAGCGGCCATGAAAAAAGGGGGCTTGAGCCCCCTTGGTTGTCGGTGCCGGCACCGCGGCCAAAGCCGCGTCCGCGTACCGTGTGCCTGCGCCGGCTTACCAGCGCGCCTTCATGCGACCGTAGGCGTAGGTGCCATACAGCACCTGCGCAGCGGGCGTGAAATACAGCTTGTCGGCAAAGGTGTACTTGGTGTAATCGATGCCACTGGCCAGAGTGCTGGTGGTGCACAGGCTGGAGTTGACCTGGCCGCTGCCAATGCCGATGCCCGCGCCGCTGTCGGTCGAAGTGCAGGCGATGTTGGTCGAATCGGTCAGGCTGTAGCTGCTGGGCGACGAAATCACCAGGTTGTAGTAGTAGGCCGCGTCGATGTAGAGCACGTTGGCGCCCAGGTCGTTGATCGACAGCAGCAGGGCGCTGTTGTACTTGAGCACCCCGTTGCTGATCATGCTGGCCTGGCCGGTGCCCACGCCCCAGGGCGACTTGCTGACGTCGTACAGGCCCGACACCACCACGTACTTGGCACCCGCCGTGACCAGGCGGCGCACCTGGGTGCCCATGTCCGTGCCGGCCTGGGTCATGGCGGCCGCGAAGCTGGCCGAATTGCTGCTGTTGGCGTTGTAGCTGACCAGCAGATCGCTCAGGCCACCATTGAGCAGCACCACATCGTTGGCGCCAAACTTGTCTGCGGCAAGGAACTTGTCGACCTGCTGCGAAACGGTCAGCGTGCTGCCACTGACATCGTCGGGCGTGCCCACAATGCGGGCATGACCCCGGGCATAGCTGGTGCCGCCTGAGGCCTGGGTGACCAGGGTGCCGCCATAGCTGGTGGCCACCTGCTGCGTCCAGACATTGACCGTGCCGTCGTTGACGGTGTAGCGTGAGCCGGATTGCCCCAGATCACTGAGGCCATCGCCGAAAGCGATGAAACGCGAGGGCGCCAGGGCCGACTCGATGGTGCTGGAGCCGCAGGCCGAGAGCACGGCGGCCGATGCACAAGCCGCCAGCAACACAGCGCGGCGCAACCATTTTCCAGTCATTGAAATCTCCAAAAGATAGCCGGTAGTTTAACGAGGGCCAGTATCACGCTGCGGCAGCGCGTTGCAAGCGATCGAGCACCCCTTCCCAGGCCGGGGTCGCGGGCGGGGTTTCGATCCAGATCAGTTTCACGCCAGCCTGGTCAAAGCCACGCAGGGCTGCAAACAGCTCGCGGGCGGCGTCTTCGGCCTGCTCGGGCATGCGCCGCAGCAGCACGCCCGGCGCAGGGGTGCGCAAGGGGCTGCGGGCATAGACCGCCACCGCACTGGCCTGAGGGCCCAGCACATCCAGGGCGGTCTGCAGGGCCTGGGCCGTCATCAGGCGCACCTTGGCCTGGGGGGCGTAGTGGGCCTCCAGGGTGCCCGAGGCCCGCGGATCGGGGCTGGCCAGCTCCTCACGCGTGCGCAGGGGCTGGCCGCAGGCGGCCTCGATCTGCTCACGCGTGACACCGCCGGGGCGCAACAGCACCGGGGCGCCCCGGGTGCAATCGACGATGGTGGACTCGATGCCCACCTCGCAGGCGCCCCCCTCAAGCACCAGCAAATCATCGCCGAACTCGCCCTGCACGTGAGCCGCCGTGGTGGGGCTGACCCGGCCAAACAAATTGGCGCTGGGCGCCGCCAGCCCGTGCACGCCCAGGGCTTCGCAGGCCTGGAGCAGCGCATGGGCCACGGGGTGCGAGGGGCAGCGCAGGCCCACCGAGTCCTGGCCAGCCGCCGCAGCAGAGCCGGCTTCCGGGCGGCGCGGCAGGATCAGCGTCAAGGGGCCGGGCCAGAAGGCCTGGATCAAGCGCTGGGCGAACGCAGGCACCTCGCGGGCAAAGGCGCTCACGCCCTCCACCCCGGCCACATGCACGATCAGGGGGTGGTCACTGGGCCGCCCCTTGGCCGAAAAAATACGCGCCACAGCCGGGTCACTGCCGGCATCGGCCGCCAGGCCGTAAACCGTCTCGGTGGGCAGGCCCACCAGTTCGCCGCGCGCCAACGCCTGGGCGGCACTCAGCACCGCGGCGGGGTCTTGCCCATCAAGAATCATGGTGTCGGACTCCGGCCAGCTCAAAAAGGCGCCATGCCGAGGATGGCTGCGGCCTGCAAGGCCTGCGCGCGCACCGCCTCGGGGCTGGGGCCGGTGAAGTTCAGGTGCCCCATCTTGCGGCCCCGCTTGGCATCGAGCTTGCCGTACAGATGCAGGTGCGCACCGGGCAAGGCCAGGATGCGGTCCCAGGCCGGGGTGCGTTGCTGATCGCTGCCGGGCTCGAACCACAAATCGCCGAGCAGGTTGAGCATGATGGTGGGGCTGTGCAGGCGCGGCTGCACCAGGGGCAGGCCGACCATGGCACGCACCTGCAGGTCGAACTGCGACAGGTCGCAGGCATCGATGGTGTAGTGGCCACTGTTGTGCGGGCGGGGGGCGATCTCATTGACCACCAGCGAACCGTCCTGCAGCACAAAGAACTCGACGCACAGCACGCCCACGTAGTCCAGCCCCTGCGCTACCGAACGGGCGGCCGCCACGGCCTGTGCCGCCACCTCGGCGCTCACATTGCCCTCGAACACCTCGGTGACGGCCAGGATGCCGTCGCGGTGCAGGTTGCGCTGCACCGGAAAGTTGACTTGCTGGCCGGTCGCGTCACGCGCCACGATGACCGAGCACTCGACCGCCAGGGGCAGCATTTTTTCGAGCACGCAGGGCACCTGCTTCAGGTCTTGCCAGGCGGCCGCCAGCTCGGCGCGGGTCTTGACCCGCACCTGGCCTTTGCCGTCGTACCCCATGCGGGCGGTCTTGAGGATGCCGGGCAGCAGCGCGGCTTCGTCCAGCGCGGCCAGTTGGGCTTCAGTCTCGATCACGGCATAGGGCGCACAGGGCACGCCACAACTCACGAAGTGGGCCTTCTCGCGGGCCCGGTCCTGGGCGATGGAGACGGCCGAGGCGGCGGGCGCCACCGGCCGCTGTTCGGCCAGGGTGGCCAGCGCCTGCGCCGGCACGTTTTCGAACTCGGTGGTCACCGCGCTGCACAAGCGGCTCAATTCGGCCAGTCCCTGGGGATCGAGGTAATCAGTCTGGATGTGGTGGTGGCTGACACGGCCGGCCGGGCTGGTCGGGTCCGGGTCGAGCACGGCGGTGAAATACCCCATCTGCTGGGCCGCGTGCACAAACATGCGACCCAGTTGGCCGCCGCCGAGCACGCCCAGGGTGGTTTCGCCCTGGGAAGCAGGCAAGAGGGGTTGGCGTGGTGTGTTCGTCATCGTCGTCATGCTGCGGGCGGCAGTGTCATGGCGCGGGCCACTTCGGTTTGTTCGGCACGGAAGGCCTCCAGGCGCTGGCGCAGCGCCGGGTCTTCACCCGCCAGCAGGGCCACCGCAAACAAGGCGGCATTGGCGGCACCTGCCGCACCGATGGCAAAGGTGGCCACCGGGATGCCCTTGGGCATCTGCACGATGCTGTGCAGCGAATCCACGCCCTGCAGGTGGCGGCTGGCCACTGGCACGCCCAGCACGGGCACCGTGGTCTTGGCGGCAATCATGCCGGGCAGGTGGGCGGCGCCCCCGGCCCCGGCGATGATCGCTTTCAGGCCCCGGCCGACGGCGGCTTCGGCGTAGGCGAACATGTCGTCCGGCATCCGGTGCGCCGAAACCACCCGGGCTTCGTGGGCGATGCCGAATTGCTGGAGAATCTGGACTGCATGCTGCATGGTGTCCCAGTCACTGCTGGAACCCATGACCACGCCGATTTGAATGCTGCTGCTTGTCATAGGCTGTAAGGTTCGGTGCGGGCCAGCAGGTCCGTTTGGGCCCGCCACAGCCGGGGACACCGGGTTGCAACCCTGAATTTTACTTTTAGGCCCAGAAGGCTACGAAATGATTGACGTCACGATCCAAAACTTTGAAACCGAAGTCATTGCCGCTTCGATGAGCACACCCGTGCTGGTGGACTTCTGGGCCGACTGGTGCGGCCCCTGCAAACAACTGGGTCCACTGCTGGAAAAGCTCGAAGAAGACTACGCAGGCCGCTTCAAACTGGTCAAGATCAACGCCGATGAGGAACAGCAGCTGGCGGGGGCTTTCGGCATCCGAAGCCTGCCCACCTGCATTTTGCTGATGGGTGGCAAGCCGGTGGATGGCTTCATGGGGGCGATTCCCCCTGCAGAATTGCGGGCCTTTCTGGACAAGCATGTGCCTTCCGAAGAAGCGCTGCTGGCCGAAAGCGAGACCGAAGAGGCTGAGGCCCTGCTGGAGTCCGGCGACACCGAAGCGGCCATGGCGAAGCTGGCCGACGCCGTGGCCGCCGACCCGGGCAATGACGATGCGCGCTTCGACTACGCCCGACTGCTGATCGCCGAGGGTGGCTTCGAGGAGGCCCGTGCCCTGCTGACCGAGCCGCTGAGCCGCATCCCCAAGCCGCTGCGTTTTGAGGCCCTGCTGCACTGGATGGAAGCCCTGGCATTCGTGAGCACCGATGAACGCGGCCAGTGGGCACTGACCGATTTCGATGCCCGCATCGCCGAGAACAAGCGCGACTTCGAGACCCGCTTTGCCAAGAGCCGCATGCTGATCGCGCTGGGCGACTGGACCGGCGCCATGGATGAGTTGCTGGAAATCATCATGCGCGACAAGACCTGGAACCAGGAAGCGGCGCGCAAGACCTTTGTGGCCATCCTGGAATTGCTGACCCCGCCCAAGCCCAAGGCCAACGCCGCAGAGGCCGCCGGCAAGAGCGCGGGCGGCATCGAACTGGCCGGCAAGTCGGTGGCCGAGCTGGATCCACAGGCCGAGCTGGTGTCAAAGTACCGGCGCAGGCTGAGCATGGCGTTGAACTGAGGCCCCCACGCTCCCTCACTTCGTGTGGTCGCTGCCCCCCGGGGGGGCCGCAGGCCGCCTTGGGGCGGCCCGGCGCCGGCCTGACCTCTTCGTTGCTGGCCTGCTGAATGAATACCGGGGCCTGACTGCCCCCACGCTCGTGCACTTCGTGTCACTCCCACGTGCGGCCGCGAGACGCGCACGCTCTTCGCCCTGTCCAGCCCTGCGCAGGCAGGCCTGGAGCCGCAGGGCTCAGCCCCCCGAGGGGGCCGCAGGCCGCCTTGGGGCGGCCCGGCGCCGGCCTGTTCACTTCGTTGCAGGCCTGCTGGATGAAGACAGAGGCCTGAAGGCCCCTGCGCTCGCTCACTGCGTCCCCCCCCGAGGCGGCCACGGGCCGCCTGGTGGTCGTCAAGCCGCGTGCCGAGTCGGGTGAGGGGTGGGGCGGTGGTGTTCTGTCGCGAGCACCCGCTCCGGGTTGAGGCTGCGGATGGGGATGCTGGTGTCCTGGGGGATGCCGCCGCTGAGTTGCAGGGCCATGTAGCGGCCGCAGCAGACGCGCAGGAAGGACGCAAAGTTTTCGACGCTGCCGCGTTCGGCCTGCAGTTCGTCATGAAGCCTGGCGCACAGTTGGGGCACGCTCATGCCGTCGCGTGCGGCGATTTCTTCGAGCACCTGCCAGAACAGGTTTTCCAGCCGGATGCTGGTCGCCACGCCGTGCAGGCGCACGGAGCGGGCGCGGTTATCGTACAGGCGCGGGTCGGCGCTGATGAACACCTGGCACATGGGGTTGTCTCCTGGGCAGGCTCGCATCTTCGCGGCCGGCCGGGCGGGCCGTCAAGTCACATGACGGCCTTTTCTCGGGCCTCAGTGGGTAATACGGGTGCCCAGCACGTGCAAGAACTGGGCGATCCAGTCCGGATGGGCCGGCCAGGCGGGGGCGGAGACGAGCTTGCCGTCGGTGTGGGCCTTGTCGACGGCGATGTCGGCGTAGCGGCCCCCAGCCAGTTCAACCTCGGCGCGACAGGCCGGGTAGGCGGAGCAGGTGCGGTCTTTCAGCACGCCGGCGCCCGCCAGCAACTGAGCGCCATGGCAGATGGCGGCCACGGGCTTGTCGGCGTCAAAGAAATGACGCACCGCCGCCACCACGGCAGGGTAGGTGCGCAGGTACTCGGGGCCGCGGCCGCCGGGCACGACCAGGGCGTCGTACTGGTCGGGGCGCACCTCGGCGAAGGTGGCGTTGAGCACAAAGTTGTGCCCGGGCTTTTCGCTGTAGGTCTGGGCGCCTTCGAAATCATGGATGGCCGTCTTGATGGCGTCACCCGCCTTCTTGTCGGGGCACACCGCATGCACGGTGTGACCCACCGCCAGCAGCGCCTGGAAAGGCACCATCACTTCGTAGTCTTCGCAGTAATCCCCGCAGATCATCAAAATCTTCTTGCCAGCCATGTCAGTCTCCTTTGGGTTTGAGGCGACTTGATTGTTCTGGCTGCCCGCGACGTGCGGGTGTTATCGGGTTACTACAAAGCACATCGGGGTCGCAGGTCCTGCCACCCCTGCGCTGGATCAGGCGGTGAGGCGGTCCAGGGCTTCGCGGTACTTGGCGGCCGTCTTCTCGATCACTTCACGCGGCAAACGAGGTGCAGGTGCGGTCTTGTTCCAAGGAGCGCCATTGACACGGACGGCTTCGAGCCAGTCGCGCACGAACTGCTTGTCGTAGCTGGGCGGGTTTTCGCCGGCCGCAAAAGCGGCGTCATAGCCTTCCACCGGCCAGTAGCGCGAGCTGTCGGGGGTGAGCACCTCGTCCATCAGCACCAGCGTGCCGTCGGTGTCCAGGCCGAATTCGAACTTGGTGTCGGCAATGATCATGCCCTTGGTCAGCGCGATCTCGGCTGCGGCCTTGTAGATGGCGATGCTGATGTCGCGGATGCGGGTAGCCAGGTCCAGGCCGATCATCTCGACCGTGCGCTCGAAGGTGATGTTCTCGTCGTGCTCGCCCATCTCGGCTTTGGCCGCAGGCGTGTAGATGGGCTCGGGCAGGCGCGAGGCGTTCTTCAGGCCTTCGGGCAGGGGCACGCCACAGACCGAGCGGCTTTCCTGGTACTCCTTCCAGCCGCTGCCAGCCAGGTAGCCGCGCACCACGGCCTCGACCGGAATGGGCTTGAGGCGCTTGACGAGCATCGAACGGCCCGCGACCTGGGCCACTTCGTCAGCGGCCACCACGCTCTCGGGGGCGTCGCCAGTCAGGTGGTTGGGGCACAGGTGGCCCAGCTTGTCGAACCAGAACAGCGCCATCTGGGTCAGCAGTTCGCCCTTGCCGGGGATGGGCTCGCCCATGATGACGTCAAAGGCAGAGAGCCGGTCGCTGGCCACCATCAGGATGCGGTCGGTGCCCACGGCATAGTTGTCGCGCACCTTGCCACGGGCCAGCAGGGAGAGGGAATGGAGGGCAGAGGTGTGCAAGGCGGTGGACATGGTTTTGACTTCAGAGAAAACGGCGGAAACCCAGAAATGAAAAAGCCCGCTGAACAGTCAACGGGCCCGCGCTATTCAGCGTGATTATCGCAAGAGTCGACCGGCCACGCCATGAGGCGGCCCGGCAGATGACGCCAGAGGCAAGGCCCGGCCATGAAAAAAGGCCCCGCAGGGGCCTTCGAGCCCCTGTCTTCTTTCAGCAGCCCTGCGACGAAGTGAACAGGCCGGCGCCGGGCCGCCCGAAGGCGGCCTGCGGCCCCCTGGGGCAAACACGAAGTGAGGGAGCGTGGGGGCAGTACAGCCCGCCGCCCGGCCGCCCGAAGGCGAGCTGGGCCCCCTTGGGGGGCAGCGACCACACGAAGTGAGGAAGCGTGGGGGCCTCAGTACAGCCCGCCGCCCGGCCGCCCGAAGGCGGGCTGGGCCCCCTTGGGGGGCAGCGACCACACGAAGTGAGGAAGCGTGGGGGCCTCAGTTCACCACCTGGGCCAACTCGCCGGCGGCGTAGCGTGCGGCCATGATCTGCAGGGTCGCGCCCTTGATCTTGGCACCCTGGCCTTCGCAACCGAATTCGAGGTAGCGCTGCTTGCACACCGCCTTGGCGGCTTCGCGGGCCGGCTTGAGCCACTCGCGGGCATCGAACTTGTCGGGGTTCTCGGCCAGGAACTTGCGCACCGCGCCGGTCATGGCCAGGCGGATGTCGGTGTCGATGTTGATCTTGCGCACGCCGAACTTGATGGCTTCCTGGATTTCGGCCACGGGCACGCCGTAGGTTTCCTTCATCTTGCCGCCGTACTGGTTGATCAGGGCCAGCAGTTCCTGGGGCACCGACGACGAACCATGCATCACCAGGTGGGTGTTGGGGATGCGGGCGTGGATTTCCTTGACGCGGCTGATGGCCAGCACATCGCCGGTGGGCGGACGGCTGAATTTGTAGGCGCCGTGGCTGGTGCCGATGGCAATGGCCAGGGCATCGAGCTGGGTTTCCTGGACGAAGCGGGCCGCCTCTTCGGGGTCGGTCAGCATCTGGCTGTGGTCGAGCTTGCCGACGGCACCGATGCCATCTTCTTCGCCCGCCTCGCCGGTTTCCAGCGAGCCCAGGCAGCCGAGTTCGCCTTCCACGGTGACGCCAACCTTGTGGGCCATGGCAACCACCTGACGGGTGACGTCCACGTTGTAGGCGAAGTCGGCCGGGGTCTTGCCGTCTTCACGCAGCGAACCGTCCATCATCACCGAGCCGAAGCCCAGGTCGACGGCGCCAGCACAGATCTTGGGGCTGGTGCCGTGGTCCTGGTGCATCACCAGCGGAATGTGGGGATAGGCTTCGGTGGCGGCCTGGATCAGGTGCTTGATGAAGGGCTCACCGGCGTACTTGCGGGCACCGGCGCTGGCCTGCAGGATGACCGGAGCGCCCACTTCGTCGGCCGCAGCCATCACGGCCTGAACCTGCTCCAGGTTGTTGACGTTGAAGGCTGGAATGCCGTAGCCGTTGGCGGCGGCGTGGTCCAGCAGTTCGCGCATGGAAACGAGAGACATGGTGTAGATCCCTGGGAGGTATTGATGAATCGGTGAACGCGGGCAAGCCCCGGCTTGGTAACCCCGCTGTAACTGCGGAGATTTTAGCCGTATGTCGCCACGCCACGCCATGCCCAGACGGGCTCCCAGGGCCGCTCCCTGGCGCCCTTCCGGGTGCCAGAGGAAGGGGCGCGCTCAGCTGACGCGGCAGATCTTCAGCATGTTGGTGCCGCCGGGTGCCCCCATGGGCTCGCCACAGGTGATGGCGTACACATCGCCGCTGCCCACGATGCCGCGCTTCTTGAGGTGGGCTTCGGCCTGAACCAAGGCGGTATCGCGGTCGCCACTGGTGTCCATGAGCAGGGGGCGCACATTGCGGAACAAGGCCATGCGGCGCTGCGTGGCCACCTTGGTGGTGAGGGCGTAGATGGGCACGTGGATGCGGTGACGGCTCATCCACAGGGCGGTCGAGCCACTGTCCGTCATGGCCACGATGGCCTTGGCGCCCAGGTGGTGAGCCGTGAACAGCGCGCCCATGGCGATCGATTGGTCGATGCGATTGAACGATTTGCCCATGAAGTCGGCTTCCAGTTCAACTTCCTCGGCGGCCTCGGCAGCGCTGCAGATCTTGGCCATCTCCTCGACCGTCTCAAGCGGAAATTTGCCGGCGGCGGTCTCGGCCGAAAGCATCACGGCATCGGTGCCGTCGAGCACGGCGTTGGCCACGTCACTGACCTCGGCGCGGGTGGGCACGGGGTTGGTGATCATGCTTTCCATCATCTGGGTGGCGGTGATCACGACCTTGTCGTTGTCGCGGGCCAGGCGGATCATGCGCTTTTGCAGCGCCGGCACCACCGCGTTGCCCACTTCGACAGCCAGGTCGCCGCGCGCCACCATGATGCCGTCGCTGGCGGCCAGGATTTCCTCCAGGCGCGGGATGGCCTCGGCCCGTTCGATCTTGGCGATCAGGCCCGGCTTGTGGCGGTATTCGGCCGCGGCCACGTTGCACAGCTGGCGAGCCATTTCCATGTCGGTGGCGTTCTTGGGAAAGCTCACCGCCACGTAGTCGGCCTGGAAGCTCATCGCGGTGCGGATGTCTTCCATGTCTTTGGCGGTCAGCGCCGGGGCGGTCAGGCCGCCCCCCTGTTTGTTGATGCCCTTGTTGTTGGACAGCTCACCACCGAGCTTGACCACGGTGTGCACCTGCTCGCCGCGCACGGCGGTGACGGTCAGCACGATCAGGCCGTCGTTGAGCAGCAGCACGTCGCCCGCCTTGACGTCGCGCGGCAGCTCCTTGTAGTCCAGCCCAACGCCCTGCAGGTCACCCGGCTCAGCGCGTGAGGCATCCAGCACGAACGGCATGCCCGGCTCAAGCATCACCTTGCCTTCGGCGAACTTGCCGACGCGGATCTTCGGCCCCTGCAGGTCAGCCATGATGGCCACTTCGCGCCCGGCGCGCTGGGCAGCAGCACGCACCAGGGTGGCGCGGTCGATGTGGTCCTGGGCCTTGCCATGGCTGAAATTCAGCCGCACGACATTGACGCCCGCACGGATCATTTTTTCCAGCAGATCGGGATCGCTGGAGGCGGGGCCAAGGGTGGCGACGATTTTGGTGGCGCGGCGGGTGCTCATGCAGTGTCTCCTGTAACTTAGTTTCTATTTTCACACGGATCGAGTTACCAACGCGGTACATGCCATCCGCAATGCCCGCCTAGCGGACACGGACATTCGATCCGGCTTGCATTGTGCGCGGCCCCGGGCTTGGTCTGCGTCAGAACCACGCCCGCCGGGTGCGCGCCAGGGTGCTGCGCGAGCCGTGCGCGCCCGCGGTGTGGCGCACCAGCGCTGCCGGCTGCGCGGATGATTGAAAATCCTGGTTTTGAAGCATTTAGACCGACGGCGATCCCAGGCAGACCAAGGGGGCTTTGCCACAGGGCAAATGCATCAGCTTTGAGGCGCGTCAACGGCCTGTCTTGACAAAGCCCTACCATCCGCACCTGCCGCTAAATTCGCAGAATCCTTTAGGCGACCATGAACGTCACTCAGAACTCCCCTCAACCGCTGCCCGCACCGCTGGCTCCGGACCTCCCCCTGCCCCACCGCAAGATCATCCGCTCGTGGCTGATTCCCCTGTCCGAGCGCACCACGCTGTGGGCCATTGTGTTGCTGGCTTTCGATTACGCCGTGCTGGGCGCCTTCCTCAGTGGCGTGGTGCTACTGGGTTCGGTCTGGCTCAAGCTGCTGTGCGGCCTGGCCGCCGGCTTCATGCTGGGCCGCCTGTTCATCATTGGCCACGACGCCTGTCACCAGAGCCTGACACCGCACCGCCGCCTGAACAAATGGCTGGGCCGCATCGCCTTTTTGCCCTCGATCACGCCCTACAGCCTGTGGGACGTGGGCCACAACGTGGTGCACCATGGCTTCACCAACCTGAAGGGTGTGGATTTCGTCTGGGAACCCAAGACCCAGGCCGAGTTCGAGGCCATGACCCCGGGTCGCCGCTTCATGGAACGCCTGTACCGCAGCGGCTGGGCCCCCGGCCTGTACTACATGATCGAAATCTGGTGGAAGAAGATGTTCTTTCCAGCCAAGTCGAGCATGGGCACCCGTCGCCCGCTGTTCTTGTGGGATTGCGTGGGCGTGTCGGCCTACGGTGTGGTCTGGATCGGCGCCCTGGTGGCCTCGGCCCTGGGCACCGGCCAGTCCATCGCCACCCTGCTGCTGCTGGGCTTTGTGGTGCCGATGATGTTCTGGTTCGCCATGATCGGTTTCGTGGTGTACGTGCACCACACCCATGTGAAGGTGTCCTGGCATGACAACAAGGCTGCCTGGACCCGTGCCCAGCCTTTTGTGTCGACCACCGTGCACCTGACCTTCCCGCTGCAGATCGGCGCCGTGCTGCACCACATCATGGAGCACACCGCCCACCACGTGGACATGAGCATTCCGCTGTACCGCCTGAAGGACGCCCAGAAGATGCTGGAAGACCTGCTGCCAGGCCGCATCATCATCCAGCCTTTCTCGTGGAGCTGGTACTTCAAGACCGCCCGCGCCTGCAAGCTGTATGACTTCACGCGCCGCTGCTGGACCGACTTCAAGGGTCAGGCCACCAGCGTGCCGCAACCGATGCCGGCCTGATCACCGCCGACCCGCCCAACAAAAAGCCCCGTCATTGACGGGGCTTTTTTGCATCCGGCCCAGGCCCCTGAGGGGCACAGAATCGGGCCGGGGAATCACTGCTCGCTGGCGCGGCGCGACAGGATCTCGAAGGCCGGCAGGGTCTTGCCTTCCAGCACTTCGAGGAAAGCGCCACCGCCGGTGGAGATGTAGCCCACCTGCTTTTCGATGCCGTACTTGGCAATCGCCGCCAGGGTGTCGCCACCGCCGGCGATGCTGAAAGCACTCGATTCAGCGATGGCCTGGGCGATCACCTTGGTGCCGTTCTCGAAGGCAGGGAACTCGAACACACCCACCGGACCATTCCAGACGATGGTGCCGGCCGCCTTGAGCTGGGTGGCCAGGCGGGCCGCGGTCTCGGGGCCGATGTCCAGGATCAGGTCGTCGTCCTCCACCTCGGTGGCCTTCTTGACGGTGGCCGGGGCGTCGATGGCGAAGGTCTTGGCCACCACCACGTCGGTGGGGATCGGTACCTCGGCGCCGCGCGCCTTCATGGCTGCAATCACGGCCGTGGCTTCGCCCAGCAGGTCTGGCTCGGCCAGACTCTTGCCGATCTTCAGGCCGGCCGCCAGCATGAAGGTGTTGGCAATGCCACCGCCCACGATCAACTGATCAACGTTCTTGGCCAGACTTTGCAGAATGGTCAGCTTGGTGCTGACCTTGCTGCCAGCCACGATGGCGGCCAGCGGGCGCTTGGGATTGGCCAGGGCCTTGGAGATGGCGTCGATCTCGGCCGCCAGCAGCGGACCGGCACAGGCCACGGGGGCAAACTGGGCGATGCCGTAGGTGGTGCCCTCGGCACGGTGTGCGGTGCCAAAGGCGTCGTGCACAAAGATGTCGCATAGGGCAGCCAGTTTGCGGGCCAGCTCTTCCTTGTTCTTTTTCTCGCCCACGTTCAGGCGGCAGTTTTCAAGCAGGACCACCTGGCCAGGGGCCACGCTCACGCCGTCGACCCAGTTGGAGACCAAAGGCACCTCGCGCCCCAGCAGCTCGCCCAGGCGCTTGGCCACGGGGGCCAGCGAGTCCTCGGGCTTGAACTCACCCTCGGTCGGGCGGCCCAGGTGCGAGGTGACCATCACGGCAGCACCGGCCTGCAGCGCCATCTGGATGCAGGGAACGCTGGCACGGATGCGGGTGTCTTCGGTGATGTGGCCTGCGTCGTCCTGGGGCACGTTCAGGTCGGCTCGGATGAAGACGCGCTTGTCGCGGGCTTGGCCGCTGGCGCACAGGTCGGAAAATCGGATGACGTTCATGGCTTGGCTTTGGTTCTGGACAAAACCCATCCATTCTAGAAGCATGGGCTTCGTCAAACTGACACAACCCAGGCCCAGGGCCGGCCCCGACGCCTCACCAGCCCAGGCCGATGTGCAGCGGCAGGTACACCGCCATGCCCAGCACAATGGTCAGCAGCACGTCCTTCTTCCAGTAATAGGCCGCAGCACCGGCCAGGGCAGCATACAGTCGGGCGTCCTGCAACGAAGGGGTGAGATGGCCCTGCACCATCACCACCTCGGGCACCACCACCGCCGCCAGGGCCGCGATGGGTGCGTACTGCAAACCTCGCTGGGCCCAGTGGGGCAGGCTCCAGGGCTTGCTCGACATGAAAAAGAAGCTGCGTGCGATCACGGTCACGCAGGCCAGGCCGATGATGACGGCAACGGTCCAGAGGTCGGTAGTCCCCATCAGGTGCTTTCCATCAGGTGTTTTCAGGCGATGCGATTCAGTGCGGGGCGCCTGCCGCGCGCCGAGGTTCAAAGCGCTCCAGGCTCAGACACAGCAGCACGGCCACCGCAATGGCGGCCACGATGTTGAGCTTGAGTGGCAAGGCATAGGCCAGCACGGCGGCCACACCGGCCACCGCCACCGCCACCGCGCGCAGCCGCGTGCTGGCCAGCGAACACAGGATGCCGATCAGGCACAGGATGCCGGCGAAACCCAGCCCCCATTGCGTGGGGATGAAATTGGCGGCCACCACACCCACCAGGCTGGCCGAGATCCAGCTACCCCAGTTGACCACGCAGTTGCCCGCCAGATAAGCGGTTTGGGCCAGGCGCTCTTCGGCGTTTACCCCGGGCTTGGGGTAATGCCGTGTGAACAGCACATAGGTCAGGTCGGCCGTGAGGTAGCCATGCATCAGGCGCTCCCACAGCGGCAGATGCATCAGGTAGGGGCGCAAATGCAGGCTGAACACCACAAAACGCAGGTTGACGCAAAAGCCCGTGGCCAGGATCACCCAGGCCGGGGCCCCGGCCACCAGCAAGGGAATGGCCGCCAGTTGCGAGCTGCCGGCAAACACCAGCAAGGTCATGAGCACGGACTCGAACACGCTCATGCCCGACTTGACCATGGCCACGCCCGTCATCAGTCCCCAGGCGGCAATGCCCGGGGCCTGGGGCCACATCTGGCTCATGCCGGCGGCGAAGGCTGAGTGGCGGTAATGGGCAGGGCGCAGAAACATCGCGTGCGTCCGGCCTCAGGCCACGGTGCCGAGCACGGCATCCACCTGCAAGGGAAAGCCGCGCAGAAAATCAGCCACCGGCAGGCGCTTGCCGCCAGCACGCTGCAACACACTCAGGCGCAGCCGGCCTTGCCCGCACTGCACCAGCACGCCGCCCTCGTCCACCGCCAGGATGCGTCCTGGGGTGTCGCCCGCACCGGGCTCAGGGGTGGCCGCCCAGACCTTGATCGTCTCGGCCCCCAACACCGTCTGGGCACCCGGAAAAGGATCGAAGGCGCGCACCCGGCGGCCAATGACTTCGGCCGACAACGCCCAATCCATCGCAGCCTCGGCCTTTTCGATCTTGTGCGCGTAGTTCACGCCTTCGGCCGGTTGTGGCACAGGGCGCAGGCCACCACAGGCGGCCAGTTCCAGGGCTTCGACGATCATCCGCCCGCCCAGAGTGGCCAGGCGATCGTGCAAGGTGGCGGTGGTCTCGGTGCCTGAAATGGGCAAGCGCTCCACCAGCAACATGTCGCCCGTGTCCAGCCCGGCATCCATCTGCATGATGGTGACGCCGGTTTCAGAGTCCCCCGCCTCGATGGCACGGTGGATGGGCGCCGCACCGCGCCAGCGCGGCAGCAGCGAGGCGTGGATGTTCAGGCAGCCCAGGCGGGGCGTGTCCAGCACCCACTGCGGCAGGATCAACCCGTAGGCAGCCACCACCATCACGTCGGCCTGTGCCGCCAGGATGGCCTCGCGCGCCGCGGCGGCCTCATCGGGGTACTTGCCATCGAGCCGCAGGCTGCGCGGTTGTGCCACGGCCACACCTTGCGCCACGGCCCATTGCTTGACCGGGGAAGGCTGCAGCTTGAGGCCGCGGCCGGCAGGCCGGTCGGGCTGGGTGAGCACCAGCGGGACCTCAAAACCGGCCGCATGCAGCCGTTCCAGCGCCACGCGGGCAAACTCCGGCGTACCGGCAAAAATCACTCTCATGCGTTCAGCCCCGCCAGACGGCAGGTGTCATCCATGGTGGTGCCCATTGGGCGGATTGCGAACCTGCTGGTAGATCACGCGGCGCAGCACGCCTTGGGGGTCCAGGTGCAGGTAGGCATAGAAAGGTTCGTTGAGATCGAGAAATTGATAGACCCAGACCGAGCCCTCGAAGCGGGCCACCTGATCGATGCGCAGCGGCTGGCCATACAGCAGACGAATGTCCTCGGCCCGGGTCTGGTCGATCACCATGTCAGCGTCGATGCGGCTTTTCAGCAGGGGCTGATCCACACGCCGCAGCCGGCCCTCGGCATCCAGGTCCAGGTTGTAGACCGTCACCCCGGCCGGTAGGAACGAATACTGCAGCCGCTCGCCCTGAGGCAGGGCGTAGCGGGCGGTGGGCTCACCCAACCGGGCCAGCACCTCGGCCCGGGTCGAGCCCAAAGGCTGCGACATCGGAAAGCGCGGCCCCACCCAACCCGCACAGCCTGCCAGGCCCAGCGCCAGCAGGCACGAAGCCAGCCCGTGCCGAGCCCGGAGCCCACTCATTCGCGGGCCTCGCGTTGCAGCTTGAGCATCTTGGTCTTGATGCGATTGCGCTTGAGCGGAGACAGGTACTCGACAAACACCTTGCCCAGCAAGTGGTCCATCTCGTGCTGGATGCAGACGGCCAGCAGGCCCTCGGCACTGATTTCGCGCGACTGGCCCTGAGCGTCCAGCGCCTTCACCCGCACTGCGGCAGCGCGTTCAACGCCGTCATAGATGCCCGGCACCGACAGGCAACCTTCGTCACCCACGTGGTGCTCTTCGCTGGCCCAGGTGATTTCGGGGTTGATCAGCACCAGCGGCTGATCCCGGTCCTCGGAGACATCGATCACGATCAGACGCTCGTGGAAATCCACCTGGGTGGCCGCCAGGCCGATGCCCTTGGCGTCGTACATGGTCTCGAACATATCGGCCACACGTTGTTGCAGGCGCTCGTCAAACGAGGTGACGGGCTTGGCCACCTTGTGCAGGCGGGGATCGGGGTAACAGAGAATGGGTAGAAGAGCCATGGCGTTTCGCAGCAGTTGTCGCTATTTTCGCCACTTTTGGCTTGCCCCTCCCGGGCTGGGTTCATTTTTCATTGCCCAATCAAGGGCTTGGGCGCAAAATCTGACCCGTTTTGTGACGTTCCGCCGGGTTGAAGCCGACCTTTGACGGCGGACCCCGGGAGCTGCAGGAATGCCAAAAGACCACCACCATCAGCCCGTGCGCAGCGATCGACGGCTGATCACGTTTTCCGCCCTCTCGATGCTGGGCCTTGCCGCTGTGCCCGCCTGGGCACAGCGCTACCCCGTCACCAGCGAACAGAAAGCCAGTGCCCAGCAGGCCGCCCAGAATGGTGTGCCTGAAGGCGAACTGTCCGCCAGCGCCCCCAACACCTACACGGTCAAAGGCGGCGACACCCTGTGGGGCATTTCAGGCGTGTTCCTGAAAAAGCCCTGGCGCTGGCCGGCGCTGTGGGGCATGAACTTCGAACAGGTCAGCAACCCCCACCTGATCTACCCTGGGCAGACGCTCTACCTGATCCGCCAGAACGGGATGGCCCGCCTGAGCCTCAGCCCGGCCGACGGCTCGGCCGACATCCCCACCGTGCGGGTGTCGCCGCGCTCGCGCTACGAGTCGCTGGCAGACAACGCCCTGCCCACCCTGCGCAGCCACCTGATCGAGCCCTTCCTCGCAGAGCCCGTGGTGGTCGACGAAAACACCTTGCTGCAAGCGCCCCACATCGTGGCCGCACAGGACGACCGCGTGCTGATGAGCCGCGGCGACCGGGCCTACGCGCGCGGCGAAGCCAGCACCCCGCTGCTGATGGGCCCGGGCCTGCCGCGCGACTTCCGGGTGTTCCGCAGCGCGACCCCGATCAAGGACCCGAACGACGGCAAGATCCTTGGGTATGAGGCCCAGTACCTCGGGCGTGCCCGCTTGATTCGCGCCGAAGGCGCACAGGACGAGCCCGACGACACCCCGGTGGTGCGCCCCTTCCCGGCCAGCAACGTCAGCGAAGGCGGCTACCCGGCCACCAAGAAGCCACCGCCGCCCACCGAGATCATCCCGGCCTCGATCGACATCACCTCGATCAAGGAAGAGATCCGCGCTGGCGACCGCCTGTTGCCCGAGCCCCCCCGCCAGTTGATGAACTACGTGCCCCGGGCCCCTCAGGTACCCACCGAGCGCGGCCGCGTGGCCTCGATCTACGGCAGCGCGGTGGCCAACGCGGCACAAAACCAGATCGTGGCGATCAACCTGGGCACACGCGACGGCATCGAACCCGGGCATGTGCTGGCCATCCTCAGCGAAGGGGCCCGTCTTCTGGACACCAGTGACGGCTCGCGCGCCCGCATGAAATTGCCCGACGAACGCAACGGCCTCCTGATGGTGTTCCGCTGCTTCGACCGCATCTCGTACGCGCTGATCCTGGAGATCAAGCAGGCCGTGCGTGTGGGCGACCGCCTGGTCAACCCCCTCTGATCGCGGCGCTCCACCCCCGGGGCCCGGCATGGCGTTGCAACGAGAAGAACTCCAGGCCTGGCTGCGCCTGACACTGAGTCCGGGCGTGGGCAACCAGAGTGCCCGGCGCCTGCTCGCGGCCCTGGGCTCGGCCGAGGCGGTGTTCGAAGCCCCCAGGGACCAACTCGGTACCCTGGCCACGCCCGCGCAGACCCAGGCCCTGTGCCAGCCTCCCGCGGGCCTGCAGACCCTGCTGGAGCGCACCTGGGACTGGCTGCAGAACCCGACCGAAGGCCTGTGTCACCAGGTGCTGACACTGGGCGACCCGGCCTATCCCGCCGATCTGCTGCAACTGGCCGATCCGCCCTTGATGCTGTATGCCCTGAGTGGCCGCCCCTTGCCCCCCAGCGACGCACCGCTGCAGGCCATGGCCGTGGTTGGCAGCCGCAACCCCAGCGCCCAAGGCCTGGAGAATGCACACGCCTTCGCCCACAGCCTGGTCGGCCATGGCTTCTGCGTGGTGTCCGGATTGGCCCTGGGCATTGACGGCGCTGCGCACGAAGGGGCCCTGAGCGCCGCGGCAGGCAGGCCCGACACCGCCCACGGGCCCACGTGGGCGGTGGTGGGCACCGGCCTGGACCGGGTGTACCCGCGCCAACACCGCGCGCTGGCCCACCGCGTGGCACTGCAAGGGGTGATGCTGAGCGAATACCCGCTGGGCACCCCGCCCCTGGCCGCCAACTTTCCCAAGCGCAACCGACTGATCGCGGCCCTGGCGCGCGGCACCCTGGTGGTGGAGGCGGCCCTGGCCTCGGGCTCGCTGGTCACGGCCCGCCTGGCGGCCGAGCAGGGCAAAGAGGTGTTCGCCATCCCGGGCTCGATCCATGCCCCGCAATCCAGGGGCTGCCACGCGCTGATCCGCCAGGGCGCCAAGCTGGTGGAAACCGTGCAGGACATCCTGGAGGAGCTGCCGTCGTCCCATTCACCCGATTCACCCCGTTCACCCGGTGTGCCCCAGCCCGAGCTGCCCGGCCTGGCAAGCCGCCATGAGGCGGCGGCCGAGGGCGCCCCCGTCACGGGCGACGAGGTGCTGGACGCGCTGGGTCAGGACCCCTGCACACTGGACACCCTGCAGGCCCGCTGCGGCTGGTCCACCCCGACGCTGCAGGCACGCTTGCTGACACTTGAGCTCAACGGCCAGATCAGCCGCCTGCCGGGTGGGCGCTTTCAGCGCATCGGCATGGCTTGAGTCCCGACCACGGCGCAGGCAAAGCGGGGCCAAAAGGGGGGCCCGGCGAACTCGGCTATATTGCCCGGATGATGGATGTTCTGGTCTTTGTGTACGAAAACTATGGTCGCAGCGACGCCTGCCCCGAACTGACTCAGCTGGGCCACAAGCTGACAGCGGTCGGGTTCGAGTCGGAGGAGATCGAGCAAGCGCTCGACTGGCTGGAGGATCTGCAGCAGACCGCCGCAGGCATGCGCGCCGTGCTGCCCCGCCCTGGCGGCAGTGGCACGAGCCCACTCAACCGTCCCCGTGTACAGGCGGCCCGTCAGGACAGCCTTCGAGCCTACCTGCCCCGCGAGATCGAGCACCTGGGCTCGGAGGGCTTGGGCTTTCTGCTGTTCCTGCAGGCCGCCAAGGCCCTGCCGACCGAACTGCATGAGGTGGTGATGGACCGGGCCACCGCCGCGCACGACCGTCCGCTGACGCTGGAAGAGCTGAAAATCATCATCCGCATGGTGTTCTGGCAGTTCGACCACGAGCCCAGTGCCTTGGTGCTGGACGAGCTGTGCCACGACCGCAGCACGCAGACGCTGCACTGATCCCAGGCCAACGCCGCCAAGGCCGGCCGGACCTCAGTTGAGCAGGCGTTCGGGGTTGGCGTCGAGCTTGGCCAGGGCGTCTCGGGTGGCCCGCAGGGTGAGGGTCTCTTCCTCCTGGGGCACCATCAACCCCGCCTGCAGATAGGCCGCCAGGCGGCGCAGCTGAATCAGGTAACTGCTGCCATCCATGGCCGCGAACAGGTGCAACTGGCGCCGGTCGCTGCGCCAGGCGTACTGCACCTGCTTGACCGAGCCGTTGTGGTCGAGTGAAAACCAGAGCCCGGTCTGCAATTCGAGCGCCCAGGCCAGCATGTCCTCGCTGGGCTGGGTGCCTCCGCCGGCCACCACGGTGAGCGCAGCACCATCCACCCCCAGCATCACCTCCAGGCTTTCTGCATCCAGTGGCAGTTCGTCCAGGCCCTCTTCGGTGACGTAGTCCTCAAGGTGGGTGAGGCGCTTGGCCATCGCGTCGATGGTGGCCTGCGGGATGGCTTCGGTCTTGGACAAAAAGGCATCCGCCAGCGTCTCGCTGAGGATCTTGATGTGGGCCTCTTGCGGGGCCCCGGTCACGCCCAGCATGGCCAGGCCCTTGCGCAAGTGCTGCAGCAGCATGGGCAGGTCATGGATCACACGGGCACGGTCAGAGCGATTGGGCTTGGCACTGGCGGCCCACACCAGATCGGCCGCGGCCTTCTTGAGCGCCACCGTGCTCTCGTGCTGCGGCCCGCTGCGAACGGCCGACAGGGCCAGCACCTCGGACCACACCTTGAACAGGAAATCCCGGATCTCGTCGCGCACCGGCATGTCCTTGAGCATGTTGCGCATCTCGATCGTGTACTGGATGGCCAGCGCCTCTTTCTGCTCCACCTGCTGGGCGACGGTCACCAGGCGCGCCGTCTTGCCTTTCTCGGTCAGGAAGCGGTTGAGGAACTTCTGGAACTCATCGTGCACCAGCTGGAACACACGACGCCCGGTTTCGGGGTACTGCTCGATCACCTGCACCACGCGACGGATCTCGGCCTCCAGGGCAGAGTCAGCGATGGTGTTGTCATCAAACCCCAGCACGCACGAGCCCATGCGGTCGATCAGCAGGCGGGCCGGGTGGCTGAGGTTGTCAAAGAACTCGGGCTCGGCCAAGGCCACCCGCAGCACGGGCACCTGCAGCCTGGCAAACCAGACCCGGATCGCCGGCGGCAGACGTTCCTCAGACAGAATGCTCTGGAACATCAAGGCCACGATTTCGATGGTGGCCTTTTCAGCGGGGTTGGCCGTCTTCTTCTTGAGCTCGGCCGATTTGTCGCGCAAGGCGCCGGCCGCGGCTGCCACCCCGGCTGGGGTGCCCTCCATCATGAACAGGTTCTGCACCGAAGCCATGCGCTGGCCCACGCCCCCCATGCTGGCCCCCGTGGTCAACATGGGCATGAGGGCTTGAGCCAAAGCCTCACTGGCCGGTGCGCCACCACGGGCCACCATCAGCCCCTGCGCCAAACCCGCACCACCCACGGCCCCCACAGCGCCCGAGATCGAGCCCTGGGACGACAGGGCGGCGGCCACGGCGGGCACATCGCCCACCGAGCGCACCAGCAAGCGCTGCAGCTGGCCGATCAGGCCATGGGCCCGGGCCCGAGCGCGCATCAGCGGCGAACTGCCCGACAGGATCTGGGTCTCATCACCCCCGGTGCGGGCGGTGTGCAGGCGCCCAGGGCCATCACCGGACACGCCCGGACGCCCGCTGAGCTCTGCCGCGGACGACAGTGGCGCCGTGCCCGAGACGCCAGTCTCCATGACACCGGGCGAGGCCGGTGCCCGTTTGACCCTGCTGCGCAGGTCATCCGAAGCCACCACACCACGCTGTTGCAACCACTGGTTGGCCTGGCGGTAGGCCTCCTGGATCTGGGGCGCCAGAATTTCTTTGATGCGCTCGGACAACAGCAGCAACACGTCGCGGTTCAGGCCACTGGCCACCCATTGCTCGATCAGGTGCTGGCACAGGGTTTCCTGCCGCAGCACGTCATCGGCGCCCAGATCCCCCCCGCGAGGCAACTCCTGCAGCTTGCCGCGCAACTCCTGAAAGCCCGCGCCCACACGCTCGGACAAGGCCTGGGCCATGCGCGAGGCGGTGATCTGGTTGTCGAGCACATCGTCGCCCACCAGTTGCAGGTTCATCACGTCGAGCTGTGCGGTGCGCGGCGCTGAGGGCCCGGGCGGATGCAAGGCCTTCAGCCAGGCTGACTGCAAGCCTTCGACAAAAGCCTTGCGGTGCTGTTGCCAGCTCAGCCAGGCATCGCGGTGCAACTGCATGTCACGCGCCGTGCCTGTCTGGCTGGCCAGCGCCAGCAGCTGGGTTTCACAGGCCTCTGCCAATGCAGGCAGGCCCTGGACCAACACATCCACAAAGCGGCGGCGCACCTGGGCGCCCAGCTCTGGGGGTGGAGGAGAAGGGCTGAAGACCATCGCGGGGCGGTGAGAAACTCAGAGCCAGGAACTCAGACCGTGGCACCCGCGTTTGGATCGTCAGGGTCACCTTCCTTGCGCACCGGACCTTTGATCAGATCCTCGCGCTTGATGCCCAGCCACATGGCAATCGCCGCGGCCACGAACACCGAGGAGTAGATGCCGAACAAAATGCCAATGGTCAGCGCCATTGCAAAGTAATGCAGCGTCTGGCCGCCGAACAGCAGCATCGACAGCACCATGATCTGGGTCGATCCGTGGGTGATGATGGTGCGGCTGATGGTGGAAGTGATCGCGTTGTCGATGATCTGCACCGTGTTCATCTTGCGAAAGCGCCGGAAGTTCTCACGGATCCGGTCGAAGATCACCACTGACTCGTTCACGGAATACCCCAACACGGCCAAGATCGCGGCCAGCACCGCGAGCGAGAACTCCCACTGGAAGAAGGCAAAGAAGCCCAGGATGATCACCACGTCGTGCAGGTTGGCAATGATGGCCGCCACCGCGAACTTCCACTCGAAGCGGAAGGCCAGGTAGACCATGATGCCCAGCACCACCATGCCCAGGGCCTTGAGCCCATCGTGCGCCAGCTCTTCGCCCACCTGCGGACCGACGAACTCGGTGCGGCGCAGGCTGGCTTCGCCGTCCAGCGCCTTCAGGGCCACCATGACCTTGTCACTTTGCTGCGCCGAACTCACGCCCTTCTGGGCCGGCAGACGGATCATCACATCCTTGGAGCTGCCGAAGTTCTGCACCAGCACATCGTCAAAGCCCAGGCCGGTGACGGTGCTGCGCACCTTCTCGAGTTCGGGCGCCTGCACATAGGCCACGTGCATCACGGTGCCGCCGGTGAACTCCACCGACAGGTGCAAGCCCCGGGTCAGCAGGAAGAACACCGCCGCGGCGAAGGTGAGAAAGGAAATCACATTGAACACCAGCGCGTTCTTCATGAACGGGATGTCTTTGCGGATCTTGAAAAATTCCATCGCTTTGTCCTTGCTGGGCCAGTCCCCGACAGCGGGGCTGGCCGATCATCAGTCTTGCGGGCTCAATCGGCCTTGGCCACGGCCGTGCCGTCGCCATCAGGGCGCCACACCGTGCCAATGGCCACGGACTTGAGCTTCTTCTTGCGGCCATACCAGAGGTTGACCAGGCCACGTGAGAAGAACACGGCCGAGAACATCGAGGTCAGGATGCCGATGCAATGCACCACGGCAAAGCCCCGCACCGGGCCCGAGCCAAAAGCCAGCAAGGCCAGGCCCACGATCAGCGTGGAGATGTTGGAGTCCAGGATGGTGGCCCAGGCACGGTCGTAACCAGCATGGATGGCCGCCTGCGGCGAGGCGCCGCTGCGCAGCTCCTCACGCACACGCTCGTTGATGAGCACGTTGGAGTCGATCGCCATGCCCAGCGCCAAGGCCATGGCCGCAATGCCTGGCAGGGTCAGGGTGGCCTGCATCATCGACAGCACCGCCACCAGCAGCAGCAGGTTCAGACCCAGGGCCAGGCAGGAGAAGACGCCGAACACCATGTAATACACACACATGAATGCCACGATGACCAGGAAACCCCAGGTCACACTGTGGAAGCCCTTGGCGATGTTCTCAGCCCCCAGCGTGGGGCCGATGGTCAGTTCTTCAATGATTTCCATCGGCGCCGCCAGCGAGCCGGCGCGCAGCAGCAGCGAGGTGTCAGTGGCCTCCATGGCGGTCATGCGGCCCGAGATCTGCACCCGGCCACCGCCGATTTCGGAGCGGATCACCGGTGCGGTCACGATTTCACCCTTGCCCTTCTCGAACAGGATGATGGCCATGCGCTTGCCCACGTTCTCACGGGTGACATCCTTGAAGATGCGCGAGCCCTTGGCGTCCAGCGTCAGGTTGACGGTGGGCTCCTGGGTCTGGCTTTCGAAGCCGGGTTGAGCGTCGGTGAGGTTCTCACCGGTCAGGATCACCTGCTTCTTGACCACCAGGGCCTGGCCGTTGCGGTCGGGGTAGCGCTCGCTGCCAAACGGCACCGGGCCGCGGCCGATGGCGGCAGCACCGGCATCCGAGCTTTCGTCGACCATGCGCACTTCCAGGGTGGCGGTGCGGCCCAGAATATCCTTGGCCTTGGCCGTGTCCTGCACGCCGGGCAACTGCACCACGATGCGGTCCTGGCCCTGTTGCTGAATCACCGGCTCGGACACACCCAGTTCATTGATCCGGTTGTGCAAAGTGGTGATGTTCTGCTTGAGCGCCATCTCCTGCACCTTGCGGGCCGCCTCGGGCTTGAGGGTGGCGGTCAGCTTGAAATCGCTGCCATCGGGCGACTCGACCATCTGCAGCTCGGGCAGTTGATCGGCGATCACAGCGCGGGCAGCCTGCAAGGTCTGGGTGTCACGGGCACGCACCTCGACGGCCTGGCCGTTGCGCGAAATGCCGCCGTGACGCACATTCTTTTCGCGCAACAGCGTGCGGATGTCACCCGACAGGGATTCGGCCTTCTTGGTCAGCGCCGCCTCCATGTCGACCTGGAGCATGAAGTGGACGCCGCCGCGCAGGTCCAGGCCCAGGTACATCGGGGCCGCACGCACGGCACGCAGCCATTCGGGGGTGCTCGACAACAGGTTCAGCGCCACCACATAAGAGGGGTCGCTGGCATCGGGCACCAGGGCGTGCTGCAGTGCATCCTTGGCCTTGAGCTGGTCGTCGGTGGTGTTGAAGCGGGCCTTGACGGAATTGCCGTCGAAGCTGGTGGCCTCGGCCTTCAGGCCGGCCGTGCCAAGCACCTCATCCACCCGCTTGAGCATCGAAGCATCCAGCTTGAGGGTGGCCTTGCCCGAAGACACCTGCACCGCGGGCGACTCGCCAAAGAAATTGGGCAGGGTGTAGAGCACCCCAAAGAGCGACACGATCAAGATGATCGCGTACTTCCAGACCGGATAACGGTTCATGATCGCGCAGGTACCTGACTAATGAAAAGACGCAGTGGCCACCCACCGGGGGTTGGCCACCGCTGGAATCGCACGGTGTGGCTTACTTCACCGAGCCCTTGGGCAAGACCTGCACCACGGCGCTGCGCTGGATCTGCACTTCGACGCCAGCAGCCACTTCCAGGCTCAGATGGGTTTCACCCATCTTGGTGACCTTGCCCAGCAGGCCACCCGAGGTCACCACCTCATCGCCCTTGGCCAGCGCTTCGATCATGGTGCGGTGTTCCTTCTGGCGCTTCATCTGGGGGCGGATCATCACGAAGTACAGCACCACGAACATCAGCACCAGCGGCAGCATGCTGGTCAGCGACGACATGATGTCGCCACCGCCGGCGGCAGCAGCGGGGGCAGTCTGGGCAAAAGCAGAAGAAATGAACACTGAGAACTCCACAGGGGGTAACAAATGAGAAAGCCCGCAGGCTGACCGCAGCGAGGCGGGCAGGCGGGTGCTGGCAAGATTGTATGTCGGGCCGCTGCGGCGGCAATCGGGGGGCCAATGCCCCCACAGCAAGGCCGGCCCGGGCCACGCCCACCGGCGGGTCCGGGACAAATCCGAGCCCGGCAGAGGGCCTTTGGAGCGTCCATGGACGCACTGAGGGCAGGGCCGGGCGGGGCCGGCAACCCCGCCACACCCAGGGGCATCAGGCCGCCTTGCGGGCAGCGCCACCCTGGCGCCACTCAGCCAGCAATTGGCTCCAACGCTGGCGGGCCGCCACGAGATTGCGCTCCTTGACGTGGCCATAGCCCTTGATCCGCTCGGGCACCTGGGCCAGATCGAGCGCCAGGGCATGGCGCTCGGCACTCAGGCCCGCGCACAGCTCCTCAACCAGGGCCTGGTACTCGGTGATCAGGGCGCGCTCGGTGCGGCGCTCCTCGGTTCGGCCGAACACATCAAAGGCCGTGCCACGCAAGCCCTTGAGCCGGGACAGCAGTCGGAAGCCCGTGAGCATGGCCGGACCGAAGGTCTGCTTGACCAGGTGGCCCTTGGCGTCCTTCTTGGCCAGCAACGGCGGCGCCAGATGGTAGTTGAGCTTGTAGTCGCCCTCGAACTGCGCCGCGATGCGGGCCAGGAAGGCCGGGTCGCTGTGCAGGCGGGCCACCTCGTACTCGTCCTTGTAGGCCATCAGCTTGAAGGCCTGGCGGGCCACGGTCTCGCTCAGCGCGGTTTTGCCCAGGGCGGCCTCGGCCTGCTGCACCCGGCCGACCAGGGCCCGGTAGCGCTCGGCATAGGCGGGGTTCTGGTAGGCCGTCAGGAACTCGACCCGGCGCGCCACCAGCGACTCGACCGTTTCGCGCGGCTTGAACTGCACCACCTGGCTGGGGGCCAGCACCTGGCGCACCAGCGCCGGGTCATGTGCGGCCAGACGCCCCCAATGGAAGGCGGTCTTGTTGGCCTCGACCGCCACCGCATTGAGCTCCATGGCCCGGGTCAGGGCCGCCAGGCCCAGCGGAATCCAGCCACGTTGCCAGGCATAGCCCAGGATCATGGGGTTCACATACAGGCTGTCGCCCATCATGCGGGTGGCCAGGGTTTCGGCATCGAAGGCGCCCAGGCCTTCACCCACCGCCCGCGCGATCTGGGCGGCACAGGCCTCGGCCGGGTTCTGCCAGTCGGTGTTGCGCACGAAGGCGGCGGTGGGCGTGCTGTGCGAGTTGAGCGCCACATGGGTGCGGCCCTCGCGCATGCGCATCAGGGTCTCCTTGCCTGCGGCCACGAGGGGATCGCAGCCCAGGATCAGGTCCGCCGCGGCCATGCCCACCCGGGTGGTGCGGATGTCGTCCTGGCGTTCGCCGATCAGCACATGGCTCCAGGTGGCGCCCCCCTTCTGGGCCAGACCGGCCGCATCCTGGGTGACGATGCCCTTGCCCTCCAGGTGGGCGGCCACGCCCAGCAGTTGCCCGATGGTGATGACGCCGGTGCCGCCCACACCGGCCACCACGATGCCCCACACCCCGCCATGCTCAGGCGTCAGGGTGGGCAGCGTGGGTTGAGGCAGTTGGGCCAGTTCGAATGGCGACGGGGCCTGACCCTTGGCCTTTTTCTTGAGTTGGCCACCCTCCACCGTGATCAGGCTGGGGCAGAAGCCCTTGAGGCAGGAGGTGTCCTTGTTGCAGCTGCTCTGGTTGATGGTGCGCTTGCGGCCGAATTCGGTCTCCAGCGGCTCCACGCTCAGGCAGTTGGACTGCACGCCACAGTCGCCACAGCCTTCACAGACCAGCTCGTTGATGACCACCCGCTTGGCCGGGTCGACCAGGCTGCCGCGCTTGCGGCGGCGGCGCTTTTCGGTGGCGCAAGTCTGGTCGTAGATGATGACGGTGGTGCCACTGAGTTCGCGGAACTCGCGCTGCACGGCATCCAGGGTGTCGCGATGCTGGATGGCGATGCCCGCGGGCAGGCCCTGAACGCCCGCGTACTTCTCGGGCTCGTCGGTGACGATGGTGATCTTCTGAGCCCCTTCGGCACGCATGCTCTGGGCAATCTGGATCACCGAGTGCCCTTCGGGGCGCTCGCCGACCTGCTGGCCGCCGGTCATGGCCACCGCATCGTTGTAGAGGATCTTGTAGGTGATGTTGACGCCGGCCGCGATGCTCTGGCGCACCGCCAGCAGACCACTGTGGAAATAGGTGCCGTCGCCCAGGTTGGCGAACACATGCTTTTCGGTGCTGAAGGGCTGCTGGCCCGTCCAGGGCACGCCCTCACCGCCCATCTGCGTGAAACCGACGGTGGCGCGGTCCATCCAGGTGGCCATGAAGTGGCAGCCGATGCCAGCCATGGCGCGCGAGCCTTCGGGCACCACGGTGCTGGTGTTGTGCGGGCAGCCCGAGCAGAACCAGGGCTGGCGGTCGGCGCCCTTGACGCCCGCCACCTCGATCACGTTCAAGGCGCTCTGCTTGGCCTCCAGAATGGCCAGTTGGGCGTCGATGCGGGCCGTCAGGTCGGCCCCGGCGGGCAGCAGCCCCAGGCGACGCAGGCGCTTGGCGATGGCGCGCGCGATCAGGGCGGGGGTCAGGTCGGCATTGGCCCGCAGCAAGGTGTTGGCCGTGGGATTGGGGCGGGCCCACTCACCGCCACTGAAGTCACCCTCGCCTTCATCGAACTTGCCCACCACATTGGGGCGCACATCGGGCCGCCAGTTGTACAGCTCTTCTTTCAGCTGGTATTCAATGACCTGCCGCTTTTCCTCGACCACCAGGATCTCCTGCAGGCCGGTGGCGAACTCACGGGTGAGCTGGGCCTCGAGGGGCCACACCACGCCCACCTTGTGCAGCCGGATGCCCAGGGCCCGGCAGGCGTTGTCGTCCAGCCCCAGGTCCAGCAGGGCCTGGCGGGTGTCGTTCCAGGCCTTGCCGCTGGCCATGATGCCCAGGCGGTCGTGGGACCCCTGCACGGCGGTGTAGTTGAGGCGGTTGGCACGGATGTAGGCCAGGGCGGCGTACCACTTGGTGTCGAACAGCCGCGCCTCCTGGTCCAGCGCATGGTCGGGCCAGCGGATGTGCACGCCGCCCGGGGGCATCTCGAAATCGGTGGGGATCTGGATCTGCACCCGGTCCGGGTCGATCATGGCGGTGGCACTCGACTCGACGATCTCCTGGATGGTCTTCAGGCCCGACCAGACGCCGGCGTAACGGCTCAGGGCAAAGGCATGCAGGCCCAGGTCCAGGATCTCCTGCACCGTGGACGGGAAGAACACCGGAAAGCCGCAGGCCTTGAAGATGTGGTCGCTCTGGTGGGCGGCGGTGGAGCTTTTCGAGATGTGGTCGTCACCGGCCACCGCGATCACGCCCCCCCAGGGCGTGGTGCCCGCCATGTTGGCATGCTTGAACACATCGGAGCAACGATCCACGCCCGGGCCCTTGCCGTACCAGATGCCGAAGACGCCGTCGAATTTCTGCGTGCCGGGCGGCGCAAAACCCAGTTGCTGGGTACCCCACAGCGCGGTGGCGGCCAACTCTTCGTTGACCCCAGGCTGGAACACGATGTTTTGCGCCTTCAGGTAGGCACTGGCCTTCCACAAAGCCTGGTCATAGCCCCCCAGTGGGGAGCCCCGGTAGCCACTGATGAAGCCCGCCGTGTTCTTGCCCACCTGCGCGTCACGCAGGCGCTGCAGCATGGGCAGCTTGACCAGGGCCTGCACCCCGCTCATGAAGGCCCGACCGTAGTCCAGGCTGTACTTGTCATCCAGCGTCACGGTTTCCAACGCGCGGCGGATGTGTTCGGGCAAAGGGGCATTCATGGCTTGTCTCCTGGTGGGCCGACTCGGGCGGCCCTGGGCGGGATTTTTCAGAAGTGGACGGGTGGTAACAAACGCCACCACCGGCTCGGGAAAGTGTATGCGGCCTGCTCTGATAAGTCTTTGCTAATAGTGCCCGTGAAAGGCGATGAAAATTCAATATCTTTCTCAAATCGACATACAAAGAAAGATTCATTCCAGATTGGAAAAAAATCAGCAATTTCCAAAATCACGACCCAGCACCCGGAAAGGCCAAATACCAATAGCAACCCTGGGGCTGTCACAGCACTTTCATGAAGAAGTTACAAATTTAAAGACTTTGTAAAGACCCCTTGCGGAGTAACTCATGAAATCCTGGTTGATCGCGTCCACCCTGGCGGTGGCCACCCTGACGGCCTGCGGCGGCAGCAGCAGCACCCCGCCCAAGAACGTGCTGTTCTTTCTGGGCGACGGCATGGGCCTGACGACCCTGACCGCCGCCCGCATCTACGCGGCCGGTGAAGACGGCAGCCTGACCATCGACACCCTGCCCGAAAGCGCCTTCGTCAAGACCTACTCGGCCGACGCCCAGGTCACCGACAGCGCGCCCTCGATGTCGGCCTACATGACCGGTGTGAAGATGAACAACGAAGTCATCTCGATGAGCCCGGACACCTCGGCCTACAACAAGACCAGCTTTGCCGACTACGTGTCGGGCGCCGACAGCACCTGCCCCACCAGTGGCAATGGCAACAGTGTGCCCACCTTGCTGGAGATCGCCAAGGCCAAGGGCCTGGCCACCGGCGTGGTGACCACCACCCGCATCACCCATGCCACCCCGGCCGCCACCTACTCGCACATCTGCCACCGCGACGGTGAAAACAGCATCGCCGCCCAGATGGTGCCCGGTGGCAGCGGCTACAACAGCGCCCTGGGCGATGGCGTGGACGTGGTCTTCGGTGGCGGCCTGCGCCACTTCCAGCCCAAGGGCAGCACCGGCAGCAGCCGCAGCGACAGCCGCGACCTGGTGGCTGAGATGAAGAAGGCCGGCTACAGCTTTGCAGGCTCGCGCACCGACTTCGACGCCCTGCCTGCCAGCGGCAAGCTGTTGGGCCTGTTCACGTCCAGCCACATGTCCTACGACCTGGACCGCGACAGCAGCAAGGAACCCAGCCTGGCCGAGATGACCACCCGCGCCATCGACCAGCTCAAGGGCAACCAGGCCGGCATGTTCCTGATGGTGGAAGGTGGCCGCATCGACCATGCGCTGCACGAAACCACCGCCCGCAAGGCCTTGCAGGACACCGTGGCTTTCGACAACGCCATCAAGGCCGCCATCGACAAGATGCAGGCCCTGGATCCGGGCCTGAAGAACACCCTGATCGTCGTCACCGCCGACCATGACCACACCCTGGTGCTCAATGGCTACGCTGCCCGCACCGGCAAGACCTCGGACAGCAACCCCGGCGTGCTGGGCCTGCTGCGCAGCTATGTGGACGGCCTGCTGTCCAAGGACACGGGTGGCAATCCCTTCACCATCATCGGCTTCGGCAACGGCGAAAACCGCCAGGCCACCCGCACCGCACTGACCGATGCCCAGGTGTTCGACAAGACCTACCACCAGGAAGCCACCATCCCCGTGGCCGCAGGCAGCGAAACCCACGGCGGCGCCGATGTGTTCCTGGGCGCCATCGGCAAGGGCGCCGACAGCTTCACCGGCGTGATCGAGAACACCGCCGTGTTCGGCCTGATCCGCAATGCCATGGGCCTCTGATGAGCGCCGCCACACACCCCCGATCTGGAAACACCGCCATGAACCCCTTGAACCTCTCCCTGCCCCGTGGCCCGCGCTTTGCCCAGCGACTGCTGGCCCTCACCCTGGGCGCGCTGTGCGCTGGCCAGGCCTTCGCCGCTGGCGAAGCCAAGAACGTGATCTTCTTCCTCGGTGACGGCATGGGCCCGGTCACCGTCACCGCCAGCCGCATCTACAAGTACGGCGAGTCGGGTCAGTTGACCATGGAGACCTTGCCGCGCACGGCCCGCATCAAGACCTATTCGCTGGACGCCCAGACCACCGACAGCGCTCCGTCGATGGCCGCCTACATGACCGGCGTGAAGATGCGCAACGAAGTGCTGTCCATGGACGGCAACACCCTGGCCATCAAGCCCGGAGCCGACACCAGCGTGACCCCCAGCGTGAGCAACGCCATCAACAACTGCCCGGCCACCGGCAACGGGGCCAGCGTGCCCACCCTGCTGGAGCAGGCCATTGCCGCCGGCAAGGCCACCGGCGTGGTGACCACCGCCCGCCTGACCCACGCCACCCCGGCCGCCACCTACTCGCACATCTGCCACCGCGATGCCGAGTACCACATCTCACGTCAGGCGGTGCCCGGCGGCGCCGGCTTCAACACCGCGCTGGGCAAGGGCGTGGACGTGATGCTGGGCGGCATCAGCTACTTCTGGCGCCCGTTCAACGCCACCACCACCCCCAAAGGCCGCCCCGACGGGCGCGATCTGGTGGCCGAGATGCAGGGCCAGGGTTACACCTTCGTGAGCGACCTCACCAGCCTCAACGCCGCACCCAACGGCCGCCTGCTGGGCTTGTTTGACCAGGCGCTGTCGCAAGGCCACATGTCCTACGAGCTGGACCGCGATCCGGCCAAGGAGCCCAGCCTGGCCCAGATGGCCACCAAGGCGGTGGACGTGCTGTCGAAAAACGGCAACGGCTACTTCCTGATGGTCGAGGGCGGCCGCATCGACCACGCCCTGCACGGCACCAACGCCAAGCGCGCGCTGGCCGACACCATCGCCTTCGACGACGCCGTCAAAGCCGTGCTGGCCAAGGTCGACCTGAGCAACACCCTGGTGGTGGTGACGGCCGACCACGACCACACCATGGCGTTCAACGGCTACTCGCACAAGGGCAACGACATCCTGGGCAAGAGCACCAACAACCGCACCAAGCAGACCGCCCTGGCGGCCGACGGCAAGCCTTACACCACCCTGGTGTTCGGCAACGGGGGCGGGCCGCGCAAATCGGTGCGTGACGACCTGAGCAATGTCGACACCTCGGGCAACAAGGACTACCTGCAGGAAGTCGGCGTGCAGCTGGGCAGCGCCGGCTCGGAAACCCACGGCGGCGGCGACGTGATGCTGTTCGCCACCGGCGCCGGCAAGGCCCCGTTCAAGGGCACGCTGGACAACACCCGCGTGAACACCCTGGTGCGCCAGGCCTTCGGCTTCTGATGCGCGCGGCGTCCACAAAGCCCCGCTCGTCACGCCGCCACCTGCTGCAGGCCGCGCTGGCCTGCGGTCTGGCAGCCACCGCACCCTGGGCCGGCGCCCAAGGCGTGGTCCAAGGCGTGGGCACGGGCCCCAGCCTGGACCTGCAGGTGCGCCACACCAGCATTTCGCTGGGTGCCGATGGCGTGAAGCGCACGGCAGAGTTCAGCGAACGGGTACACCGGCGCCCGCAGATGGTGTGGATCGAACGCGTGATCCCGCCGCATGCGCACTCCGAGGAAGAGCACGCCAAGGGCCACCAGGCCCACAAGCACCTGGACGTGGCGGCCGCCGCTCGCTGGGTCACCCGCGACGAGCGCGGCGAGCCGCGCCTGCGGTTGGTCTCGGCCGAAGACAAGGTGGTGATCGACATTGCCCGCACCGACTATGGCAACGTGGGTTTTGACGGCTCCTGGCCCGCCGCCTGGCACCTGATCGACCCCACCGTGCTGCAGCAGCTCAAGGCGGCCGCGCCAGTGGGCGACACCACCACCTACACGCGCCAGGACGCCCACGGCCGCCTGACCGTGGTCTGGAACCACAAGCTGATGGTGCCGGTGAGCGTGGAGTCGAGCGGGCCCCAGGGCTCGCGCAAGACCGTGGTGCAGACCATCGCCGCCCCCGCCACCCCACCCTGGACCCGGCTGGACGGCTACGGCAAGAAGGACTACTCCGACTACCTCGACTGAGTCCACCGAGGCTTGCCCCCCAGGCCGGCGCCCAGCGCCGGCCTTTCTTTTTCTGTTTGTCGGCTATGCTGCGGCCCTCGTCCCTTCCATTCGACCCTTCCTTTCGCACTTTTCGCCGTCTCACCCCGTGGACTCCCTCGATAAATTCGACATCGCCATCCTGAGCGAACTGCAGGCTGATGCCCGGCTCACCAATGCCGAGCTCTCGCAGCGCGTGGGCCTGTCGGCCGCGCCCTGCTGGCGCCGCGTGCGGGCGCTCGAAGAGGCGGGCTACATCAAGGGATATCGGGCCGAGATTGACCGGCACAAGATCGGCCTGGGCGTGCTGGCCTTTGTGCGGCTGGACGCCGAGCGCAACACCGGCGACGCCACCAAGCGGCTGGAGGACGCGATCCGCCAGCTGCCCGAGGTGATCAGCTGCCACTACATCAGCGGCACCGGCACCTTCGAGCTGCAGGTGGTGGCGCAGGACCTGGACAGCTTTTCGCGCTTTGCGCTGAAAAGCCTGATCAACCTGCCCAATGTGAAAGACCTGCACACCAGCTTCTCGCTGGGCGAGGTCAAGGCCAGCAGCGCGCTGCCGCTGGGACACCTGACGCCGGCCGGGGGCAGGGTCAACACCCCCCGCTGACCCGACCGGCAATGCCGGCCGATTAAACCGATCAGGCCTGAGGCGTGAGCCCCGTCAAGTAGCCGACCGAGGCGCCGAAGCGGTCCTTGAAGTTGGCGCGCACCAACGGGTCCAGCGTATCCCTGACCTTGTCATGCAAGGGCTTCTCCCAGTCGCCCGGGTGCTGGAAGTTGCTCATGACGTAGGTCCAGCCGTTGATCTCGTCCACCGCGTGCAGGCCGGTCGATTCGGCGCCCGAGGGGCAGGACAGGAGGCGCGTGAGCTGTTTCGTGTCCACGTGGTAGGCCCACAGGAAGTTGTTCACGTGCATGCCGCTGTCCTCACCGATGAACAGGGTGCGCAGCTTCTCGGAGAACTTGATGTTGTCGGGGTTGGCAATGTGGTCGGCATGGGCCAGGTTGCCCAGCGCGTCGGGGGTCTTCAGATCCACCCCGACCAGGGCGGCCGGGGGTTCCATGTGGGTGGACACCCAGTCGCTGTTGATCGCCTGGCCGCTGCTGTCCTTCTGACCTCCCTGCAGGATGTGCTCGTAGACGGCGCCGGCCTTGGGGCCTTGCACGCGGATGCCACCCGAGCCATCCAGCATGCTGGCCTGGACGTAGGACATGGCTGAATAGGCGCGCTTGTCCTTCGCATTGACCGTGGTGCCCTCCATCTTGGTGAAGCCCAGGCTGCCGCCGACCAGGGCGGCATAGCGGTGGGTTTCGAGGAAGGCGGCGGCCTTTTCCATGCCAGGCTTGAGCTTGACCCAGTTGAACTTGCCGTTGAAGGGGATGCGGGTGTAGCTGGCGTCAGCCGGGTCGCTGGTCTTGACATCCATGATGTCGCCGGGGCGGATGCCGCCGTCCACCAGGGCACGGATCTCGGCGCTGCTCGCATGGCCCAGACGGATCCAGCCGATGTCACCCGCCCCCGGGCCCACGCCCGAGGTCTGCTTCCAGGTGGCCACATACAGCGTGCCCGAGGAGAGGTCACGCGGACGATCGGCCACGAACATGAACAGGCCACCGTTGGTGGCGTCGTCCCCCATCAGCGCCGTGCGCTCGTCGGGCATCACCTGCACCAGCTCGTGCGAGAGGCGGCCCATGCAGTAATGCTTGGCGATGCGCCCCGTGCCATCGGGCAGCACCGTCACCTCGGGCAGGTGGCCATAGTGGTAAGGGTTGGCCTTGGCTGGGTCGCCATACAGGTTCTGGCTGAAGGCCTTGAACTGGGCGTTGCTGGCCACGGCGAAGGCATCGGGTTCGTACTCTTCGCTGGACAGGTGCGTGTTCCAGGGCGACAGGCTGGCGCCGCAGGTGATCCACAGGCCCTGCACGCCCGAGGTGTCCACATTGTGGTACTTGACCACGCTGAGGGCGCCGGTGGCGGGGTTCTGATCCAGTGTGATCACGGCGATCGGCGAGGGCAATTGCCCGTAGGTGGCGGCACCGGCCTGGTTGCGCGTGGCGTATTCGAACTGAACCACGGCAAACACCGTGTTGCCCTTGACCCCCGCCACCTGGGCCTTGGGCAGGGTCAGCAGCGAGGAACCATCGGGGCAATCGGAATAGAAATGACGTTCGCGCCCAGGCACCGAGCGGTCCAGGATGGGCTGGTTGCGGATGTCGTAGTACCCCCCCGCCAGCACCTGGCCGCCTTGCCCGTCGGGCAGCATTTCGCCGGTCATGAAGAAGGGCTGGTAAGCCAGGGCCTGGGTACGCTGACTGCCGTCGGCCAGGGTCACGCTCAGGGCCGACTGCACGGTCGTCGTGGCCATGGCCTGCGGGTGGGCCAGCGTGGGCGCGGCCATGCCTTCAAAACGCACCGAACGGAAGGCGGCCGGGCGGGCCGCCGGGGTGCTGGCACAGCCTACCAGACCGCCCAGGGGAAACAGGGGCGCGGCGGCCAGGGCGCGCAGCAATTGGCGGCGTGAGGCGGTGTTTGAATCTGCGGACATGGGACGATCTTTCCAGTTGAGGTGGGCGAGACTGCAGGCCAGGACAGGACAAGCCCGGCCAAGCCGGGCAGACTAGGCCGCCGTCATGACAGCTTCATGACCCCTCCGGAAAGACCGGGCCGGCGCTCAGCGCGGCCACAGCGCCCACAGGCGCAGCGGCTGCTTGAGGCGGCCGGCCAGTTCGCCGGCATCGGCCCCCCAACCGGCAAAGTAGTCGGCCCGCACCGCACCGATGATGGCGCTGCCCGTGTCCTGCGCCAGCACCAGGCGCTGCAGCTGGGCGGTGGGCCCGCTGGAGGCCAGCCACAGTGGCGTGCCGTAGGGGATGTTCTGCCGATCCACCGCAATCGAGCGGCCCGGCGTCAGCTCCACGCCCTGGGCGCCGCGCGGGCCCTGGCTGGCGTCGCTGCTCGACAAGGCCTCCTCACGGAAGAACACGTAGCGCGGATTGCTCCAGAGCAGCTCGTTGGTGCGCTGCGGGTTCTGCGCCAACCACTGGCGGATGCCGGGCCAGGTGGCGTCGCGGGTCTGGCCCTGGTCGAGCAGCCAGCGCCCCACGCTCTTGTAGGGCTGGTCGTTGGTGCCGGCAAAGGCCAGGCGCACCAGGCGCTGCGAGCCATCGGGCTCGGTGATGCGCAAACGGCCTGAGCCCTGGATGTGCAGCACCAGGGCCTCCACCGGGTCGGCGATCCAGGCAATCTCGCGTCCGCGCAAGGCCGCCTGGGCCTCGGGCAAGGTGTCGATCTCCTGACGGGTGTACCAGGGGCGGCGCTGGTTGAGGGTGGCAGGGGCGCGGTACAGCGCCACGTTGTAGCCATTGCCAGGCAGGCGACTGGCCGGGATCACAGGCTCGTAATAGCTGGTCAGCAGGCCCTCGGCCTGGCCCTCCAGGCTCTCCACCCGGTAGGGTTGCAGGCGGCGCACCAGCCAGCCCAGTTGCTCCTCGGGCGTCGCGATGCTGAGCTGGCGCACTTCGCCGCACAGCGGGGCAAACACGGGGCCGGGGCGCTCGCAGCTCTTGATCCAGGCGTTCCAGGCCTCGAACAACGGGTCTTGCCCCAGGCCGGGCAGCTCGGCCCAGCGCACCGGCACCCAGCGGCTGTTGCCCTGCACACGCGGCGGGGGCAAGGGGCGGCTTTCGTCCTCGCTCAGCGTCCAGCCGGGCAGGGGCGCTGCGGGCTCACCAGCCGGGGCCGGGGAGGTGGCCGGGGCCGTCGGGCTGCTGGGGGGCGGGCTCGCGCACGAGGCCAGCATTCCTACAATGACGGCCGTCACCGCCTTCCACAGGAGTCTTTTCATCATGGGTCTGATTTTGCTTGAAGCCCTGCTGGCCTTGCTGGTGCTGGTGGCGATTGTCTGGTGGACCATGTTTTCGGGTCGCCGCGGAGGTGAACCGTCGCGCACCGAGGACGCAGAAGCCGAAAAACCACACAAAAAATAGCACTTTGGGCCGGGCACTACGCGGCAATTGCGCTTACAACGCGGGTTCACCGTCTGTTCAATGACGGTCTGTTGATCAAGGAGAGAACCCATCATGCGCAAGCACACCCCATCCTCATTCATTCTGATCCCCGTGCTGGCCGCTGCTCTGCTGAGCGGCTGCGCCGACATGAGCGAAAACCAGCGCCGCACCGGCACAGGCGCCGGCATCGGCGCCCTGGCCGGCGCGGTCCTGAGCTCGGCCACCGGGGGCAACGCCGGCACCGGGGCCGTGGTGGGCGCCGGCATCGGCGCCCTGGGCACCTACATCTGGTCGCGCCACATGGACGAGCAAAAGCGCGCCATGGAGCAGGCCACGCAAGGCACGGGCGTGACGGTGGTGCAGACCGCCGACAACCAGCTCAAGCTCGACATCCCGAGCGACATCTCGTTCGACACCGGCAGCGCGGTGGTCAAGCCCAACCTGCGCCCCATCCTCGACCGCTTTGCTGAAGGCCTGCGCAACAACCCGCGCGCCGAAGTGCGCATCGTGGGCCACACCGACAGCACCGGCAGCGATGCCGTCAACAACCCCTTGTCGCAGGACCGTGCCGCCAGCACGCGCGACTACCTGGTGGCCCGCGGCGTGCCTTTCGACCGCTTCATGGTCGAGGGCCGGGGTTCGCACCAGCCGGTGGCCAGCAATGACACCGCGGATGGGCGGGCGCGGAATCGGAGGGTGGAGATTTTTGTGGGTGAGAAGGGGTAAATTTTCATCCTTCGGATTGAGGCGGGCTGCATCTGGATGATGTGCCTTGTCCACTGGGTTGTGGTCTTGTTGCGCCGCTGCGCTCTGTTCCATCTGCTGCTTGTTTCAGGGCGGAGGCCGGGATTGCGCCCCGGCGGGCGCCTCACTTTCTTTGTCTCGCCAAAGAAAGTAAGCAAAGAAAGGCGACCCGACGTGCACGCCCTGCTGCGCAGGGTCCGCTGCGCTGCTCAACTTGGGCGGGGTCTCGCTAAACTCGCTGCGCTCAAACAGACGCGAGCCCTTTTTCCGCCCAAGTCTGCGCTGCTCGCCGTGCCCGACGGGAGGTGGGGGTCGGGAACCAACGGCTGCTGCTGCGCAGCGGCGCCATGTTGTTTCACTCGGAGGGCGCGGCTGCTTCGCAGCGCGGTGAGGCGTCAGAGCTCTGCCCAACAGATCAAACAGATAAACACCAGCGCCGCTGGATGCACAGAAACCAATGAGTTCGGCGTGACGTTCGCAAGCCCGCCCGTACCCGCCCCCGCTTGCCCCGTGGGGCAGGGCCGAGCAGCGCAGTGCCAGGGGGATCAGGCCCCGCGTCTGTTTGAGCGCAGCGAGTTTAGCGGGGACCCCCCTGGCGCGAGCAGCGCAGGGAACCACGAAGTGGCCCTGACTTCGGGTCGCCTTTCTTTTGGGTACTTTGCTTTGGCGAAGCAAAGAAAAGTGCCTCGGCCGCCGGGACGAAACCCCGGCCTCCGCCCTCAAACAAAGAGCAGAAGCCACAGAGCGCAGCGGCAAGACAAAGCCTTCAATCAATGAACAAGGCAAACCATCCATTGCCACCCAAGGCAGACAAGCTCAGTGGCGAAGCCACATCACCCCAAACTCCTCAACAAATTAGCCAACTCAACAGCCGACTTGACATTCATCTTGTCAAACACCCGCGACCGGTGCACCTCCACCGTCCGCACACTGATGTCGAGCTGATCCGCAATCAACTTGTTAGGCAAGCCCTCCACCACCAGCCGCATCACATCGCGCTCCCGCTCGGTCAGCTCCGTCAGCCGCACCTGCAAGCCCCGGTGCTGCCGGTGTTGCGCCAGCACCTCGGCCGAGCGCTGCAGGGCCTGCTCGATGCGGTCGACCAGGGCATTGTCAGAAAACGGCTTTTCGCAGAAGTCGAAAGCCCCGCGCTTGACCGCATCGACCGCTGTCGGCACATCAGCATGGCCGGTCAGGAAGATCACCGGCATGGCCGCCTGCAGGCCGCGCTCGATCAGTTGGTCGAACAGCGCCAGCCCGCTCATGCCGGGCATGCGCACATCGAGCAGCAGACAGCAAGGGTGGCTGGGGGCCGGGCGCGAGCGCAGGGCGGCGTCAAACTGCTCGGCGCTTTCGAACACCTCGCTGAGCAGATGGCGCGAGCGCAGCAGCCAGGCCAGCGCGTCGCGCACTCCGGCGTCGTCATCCACAATGAAAACGGTGGCGTCGGGCGAGGGTTCCATGAGGATCGGTTCCGTCGGATCAGAAAAAGAAAACAGGGTGGCCGGCCGGCGCTCAGGCCGTGCTCACGGTCGCATTCAAAGCCGCGGCCGTGGGGCCTTTTTTCACCGGCAGGGTGAAGCTGAAGATGGTACCCCTTGGCGCCTGGGCGTCGAAGCCCAGGTAACCCCCATGCTGCTCGACCACAGTGCGGCACAGGCTCAGGCCCAGGCCCATGCCCTCGGCCTTGGTGGTGAAGAAAGGGGTGAAGAGTTGCTCGCCCACCTCTTTCGGGATGCCCGGCCCATGGTCGATGACACGCCACTCCAGCCAGCCGCTGGATTCGTTGGAGGCGGCCTTGCGGGCCTCGATGCGCAGCACCCGCTGGGCCAGCTCGCAAGGCTCCATGGCCTGCATGCCGTTGCGCGCCAGGTTCAGCAGCACCTGCTCGACCATGGTGCGGTCGCACAGCACGTCGGGCAGGCCCGGCTCAATGTCGGTGATCACGCGCACCCCGAGTTTGCGCGCCTGCAGCGTGACCAGGGGCATGATGGCTTCGAGCAGGGCCCGGGCGGCCACCGGCTCGCGGGCCTGGTCACGGCGGCGCACAAAATCGTGCACGCTCTTGATCACCCGGCCGGCACGTTCGGCCTGCTCGGCAATGCGGCGCAGGGCCATGTCCAGGTCAGGCGGGGCACTGGCCCCCTGGTGGCGCAGCAGGTTCATCGAGCCGGTGGCATAACTGGAGATGGCGGCCAGGGGCTGGTTGAGCTCGTGGCTGAGCAGCGAGGCCATCTCGCCCACCGTGGCCAGGCGGGCGGTGGCCTGCAGGCGTTCTTGCGAGGCACGCGACAGCTCTTCGATGCGGCGCTGTTCGCTGATGTCGAGAAAGGCACTCATCCAGCCGGTCTGCAAGCCCTGGGCGTTGATCAGGGGCGCCTCGATCACCAGCACCGGAAAGCGCGTGCCGTCCTTGCGCATGAAGACCGACTCGAAGCCCTCGCGCGGCGGCACATTGCCGGCCAGCCGGATGGCCTGACGCTGTTCGTACTCGGTGACCCGGTCGGGGGGCCAATAAGGTGCCGGCACACCGTGGCCCAACAGTTCCTCAGCGCTGAAACCGACCATCTGGCAGAAGGCCGGATTCACATAGGTGATGTGGCCTTGCAGATCACGCGCACGCAAGCCCGTGACCAGGGAGTCTTCCATGGCCTTGCGGAAGGCCAGGGCATCGGCCAGGTCGCGCTCGGCGGCCAGGCGCCGGCGCGTGTCCTTGGCCAGCAGCACCAGCACCGACACCAGGGCAATCGCCATGGCCGTGACCAGGGCCGTCATCACGTTGGGAAACAGGCTGGGCGCGCTGTGCCAGCTGTCCAGGCGCAGCACCAGGGTGTTGCCCGGCAGGTCCAGCAGTTGCTGGGCGGTGAACATGCGCACCCCGCGCCGTGCCGACCCGTGCAGGGCCAGGCGCGTGCCGTCGGCCTCGGTGAAGGAGATCTCCTGGCTGCGCGCCAGTTGGCGCCCCACCAGGTTGGCCAGCACTTCCTGCAGGGCGTAGGTGGTCACCGCGTAGCCCGCGACCCGCCCCGAGGTGATCAGGGGCAGGCACATCTCGATCACTTCCAGGCCCAGACCGTCGTTGCTGGGCACGAAATACGAGCTGGAATAGGCCGGCCCATTGAAGCGCCGCGCATTGGCACAGGCCAGCGACACGTCGGTCTGCGCCCGCTCGCGTCCACCCTGGCCGTCCACGGCACCGCGGCCGAACAAGTTGCCGCGGTAGGGCGTGTCCACGTGGGCCAAGGGGCGCAGACCCGCGTCGCGCCACTCGATGCGCATGACTTCGCGGTGCTGGCGCAGCATCTCGGCGGCATCGATGGCCCAGGAGTTGGGGGTGGGGTTGCTGGACTGCAGCGCCTGCAGGCTTTGCACATTGCGCGTCAGCCCCCCGCGGATGTCGCTCAAGGCGTCCGAGGTGTCGCGCTCCAGGCGGCTTTGCACCTGGCTGGCCTCATAGCGCCCGGCCAGGTACACCATGATGCCCAGCATCACCAGCACCAGGGCAGCCAGCAACAGCCACAACGTCCAGCGTCGCCAGCCCAGGGGCAGCAGGCGCGCCTGCCAACCGCGGGACCGCAAGGGCCCGGGGGGCGGAGCGAATTCGTCCGCGCTCACAGCACGCGGTGGCCCAGCGCGGGCAATTGCTGTCGCCAGGTGGTCAGTTGCTCGCGATCCAGCTCGCCCAACACCACGCCCTCGCCCTGGGCCTGACAGGCCATCACCTGGCCCCAGGGGTTGACCAGCATCGAATGACCCCAGGTGCAGCGACCGTTTTCGTGTTCGCCCCCCTGGGCCGGCGCCAGCACATAGGCCAGGTTCTCGACGGCCCGGGCGCGCAGCAGCAGCTCCCAGTGCGCCTCGCCGGTGGTCGCGGTGAACGCACTGGGCACCAGCAGCAGATCGGCGCCCTGCGCCGCGTAAGTGCGGTACAGCTCGGGAAAGCGCAGGTCATAGCAGACCGACAGGCCGATGCGCCAGCGCTGGCCATCGCGCGAGGGCAGGTCGAAGCACACGGGCTCGGTGCCGGCCTCGAGTACGCGCGATTCGTCGTAGCGTTCACGCCCGTTGTCGAAGCAGAACAGGTGGATCTTGTCGTAGCGGGCCACGGGCTCGCCCGCGGGCGACCAGACCAGGCTGCTGTTGCGCACGCGCTCGGGCTGGCCGGTGGACAGCGGCAGGGTGCCACCCACGATCCACAGGCCCAGGGTGCGTGCCTGCCGGGCCAGAAAGTCCTGGATCGGGCCATGGCCGGGGGCCTCCTGCACGGCCAGCTTGTCGGTGTCGCGCCGGCCGAGCAGGCAAAAATACTCGGGCAACACGGCCAACTCGGCCCCGGCCTCGGCGGCCTGGGCCAGCAACAGGCCGGCCCGCTCCAGATTGGCCTGGACCGTGGTGGCGGACACCATCTGAAGGGCGGCGACTTTCATGGTTTGACTCCTGCGGGTGCCGGAACATTGACGGGGAGATTGTCGCGCGGGCCGCGGCTCTGGCGCACGATGCGCGGGTCGGTCCAGGTGCCATCGATGTGGAACTCTTGGGTGGCCGCTTCCATCAAGGGCTTGCGCAGGAACAACTGGGCCAGAAACGTGCCCAGGCCAATCGCCGGGTTGATGGCGGTGGCCACCAGCGAGGCCGTGCCGGCATTCACCTCGGGCACCACCACCACCTTGAGGTCTTGCGTCTCGCGGGCCAGGTCGGCCTTGCCCTCCATCAGCACCGCGGCATTCACGCCCTTCATCTGCAGGTTGTTGGTACTGGCAATGCCTTGCTCGATGTGGGCGTCGCCGCGCACCAGGTCAAAGGCAAAGCCCTGGCTGAACACATCCCGGAAATCCAGCGTCAGACGCCTCGGCAGGGCCTGCAGGCTGAGCACGCCCAGCAGCTTGGCCAGGCCCGGGTCGGCCTTCAGAAACTGGCCACCTTCAACCTGGATGCTGAGTTGCCCCGCCATGCTGGGGTAGTCGAGCGTGAGGGGTGAGCCCATCCAGGCCACCTGCCCCTCCAGCGGGCCATGACCCTGGCGCACCACACCGGGCATGCCCAGGCGGGTGAGCAACTGACCGGCATCGCGAATGTCAAAACGGAAGTTCATCACCGTGCGGCGGCGCTCGGACAGCAGGCGCGGCCCGACGGTGGGCAGGGGCAGGCTGGCCCAGTTGCCGGTGGCCGTGAGCGTGGCCTCAGGGGTGAGGATGTTGAACTTGTTCAGGCGCCACTCGCGCTGGGCGCCCTCACCGCCTCGGTTCACGGCTTCGATCTCGACGCGGCCCAGGCGCTTGCCGCGCAATTCGAAGTCGTCCACCACGATGTCAAGGGCCGGGATGCTGGTGGGTTGCTCGTCCAGCAGGGCCTCGACCTCGCTCTGATTGCTTTGCGCCAGCTTGAGTCGCGACAGGCGAGCGAACAGCCGCCCCGCACCGGCGCTGCCCGGTGGCCGGTACTCCAGATAGCCATTGAGCTCGGTGGCGTCGAGGTTGGCACGCCACACCGAGCCCTCGCGCGAGCCCCCGACCACCACCTGGTGCAGGTTGCGGCCGTCAAACACCAGGGTGTCGGCGCGCACGGCCAGCGCATTCGGCAGGTAACTTTGGGCGCTGGCCTCGCTGCCCGAAGACGCCACCCCGGTGGACCGGGCCGGGCCACCGGCGCGGGTGAGCGCATGCTCCCAGGCATCCAGATCCACCAGGGGCAGGTGCACGCTGGCCATCACGCCGCTGTCGGGCAGGGGGGCCGATTCGCCCGGCCCCAGCCCGACCGCGATGCTACCCTGCAGCACACGGGCCTGGGGGCCGGCGATGTCGCGCACGTAATGGATCTGCACCTGGCGCCCCAGTTCAACCATCAACTGGTCGCGCAGCGGGCCCTGGAGTTGTGCCTCGCGCAGCAGGCTGTTGTCGAAGCGCAGCGGCATCACGGCATCGGCCGCCTTGCCCAGGGGCGCAGGCAGGTTCAAGGTCAGGCCCTGCAGGCTGCTTTGCACCTGGATCTCGGGCTGGCCACGGCGCATGCCCAGCACCAGGGAATACGGGGCACTGCCCGTGGCCTGGGCTGCCAGTCCGGCCACAAAGCCCAGCTCACCGGCCTGGCGCAGGCCTTCGGCGCTGAACGTGCCGTTGGCCCGCAACTGCAGCACGGGGTCGGGCGGCTGGGTGCCGACCGGCGGCGGGCGCATACCGCCCTCCAGCCGCACATCGCCGCCCAAGGCCCGGGCCTGCACCCCATTGAGCTGGAAGCCGGTGTCGGAGAACGCCACGCTGCCCCGCACCCGCGACAACTGGGGGGCCTGCGGCACCACCCGCAAATCGTTGCCGCCCGTGAACGTGACGCTGCCCTGCACCTTGCTGCGCTCGATCTGGGCAATTGGCAGCGCGAGCTTGAGTTTGACCTCGGCTGGCCCGGTGGCCACGGCCTGGGCCAGGGCCTGGTTGGTGATGCGGCTCAGCGGCGAGCTGTTGACGATGCCCAGGGCATCGGCCAACGGCCCGCGCACGGTGGCGTCCACACCGACCACGGTGTGCATCAGGTCGGGGATGTCGGCCTCCACACGCACCACCTGCAGATCGGGCAGGCCGGCGAACTGGGCGGTGGCGCCCTTCACGTGCATGCTCTGGCGATCGAAGATCAGCTCGCCATTGAGGTGGGCCAGGGCCGGCCAGGGCGCGGCGCCCGCCGGCATCAGGCTTTTGGGCACATAGGCCAGGCCGGCCTCGCGCACCTGGGCGCTGATGCGAAACTCGCCCAGGCGCGGGTTGGCAAAGGGCAGATCGCGCAGATCGCCCTTGACGCGGAACTGCGCCCGTCCGATGCGGCCGGCCGTCACGGCCTCGCGCACGTAGTCGCGCACATCCTTGGGCAGGGCGCGCGGCAGGTAGCGGTAAACCCGTGTGGCATCAGCCTCGCTGAGGCTGGCCGTGAGGTCCAGCACGCCCGGGGAGCGGCCTCGACCCGGCACCTTGCCCGGCTCGGCGCTGCGCCACTGAAACCGCCCTTCACCCCGCAGATCGGCATTGGCAAAGCGCAGATCGGCCACCTGGAGCGCCAGTTGCTCACCCTGCTGCTGCCACTGCAACTGGGCCTGCAACTGGTCCACCGACAGCAGGGGCTCGTCAAACACCGTGGGCAGCTCGACCTGGCCATTGGCCATCCTGACCGAGGCCTTGCCGCCGCCCTGGTTGAGGTCGAAGTCCAGGTCCAGGCCGGACACCCCAGGCAGCGAATCGTGCGCGGCCAGCGCCAGGCTGCTGGCCCGACCCTTCAGGCTGTAGCGCTCGGGGGCATCGACCGGCCCCTGCCATTGGGCCTGCACCGACTCGACCAGCCCCCGCGGCGCCTGACCCTTGAGCAGGCGGTGCGCGGCCTCCCCCAGGGGCAGGCGGTTGGCGATCTGGCTCAGGGCGGCCAGGTCCAGCCGGTCGGCCCGAAGTTCGCCCTTGGCGCCGTGGCGCGGATCGGGCTGGGTGTAGCTGACAAACGCATTGCCGCCCGGCCAGCGCAAACCGTCGGCGGTCAGAAACTGCAGCCCAGTCGTCGAGGCATCAAAACCGCCCGCCAGTCGGTGCCCCCCCAGCCGCCCTTGCACCGACTTGAGGGCCAGGGGCTCCAGGTCGGGGGCAAACTGCACGTTCACATCAGACAAGGCCACATCGGCCACCGCGCCGGTGAACTGCCCCTTGGCCACATCCGCCCACAGACGCAGGGCGCCCTGACCGCTGGCCACTTCAAAACCCAGGTCGATCTGGCGGCGCAAGCGGGCGACATCGACCCGATCGAAGCTGCCGTACAACTGGCCGTTCCAGTCGCGCCAGTGCCCGCGATGCACGCTCAACAAGGGCTGGCGAAACTGCCCCATCAGGGTGAAACGCCCGCCCCAATCGGGCGGGGGCGTGCCGTCCAGCCGCATCAGGTGGCGGCGCGGGCTGTTGCGCAGCACCACGTTGACGTCGGACAGGCTCAAGGTTTCGGCTCCGCGCAGCTCGTCGCTCCAGTGCACGATGCCCGAGGCCACCACCAGCTCGGCCTGGGAAAAGACCCAGTCGCTGATGCGGTCATCGCCCGGGCTGGCCGGGTCGATCTCCAGGCCGGCGACGCGCAGCCGACCCTCACGGGTGCGGCGGATTTCCAGTTCGGGGCGTTCGATGTAGAGCTGCTGAAAACCCAGGTTCCACAGCGAGCGCGGCGAGAGTGCCGCCACCACCCGCGGCAGGATCAGCGCCTCGCGCCCTTCGCGGTCGGACAGCACCACGTCCTCCAGCTCGAAGGTGGGGATCAGGCCTTCACTGCGGGCGCTGATGTGACCGATGCGCACGGGAAGCCCCATGGCCCGGCTGGCCTGCCGCTCCAGTGCGGGGCGGAACTCTGCGATTCGGGGCACAATCCAGCCGTGCAGCGCCCCCCAGGACGCTGCCAGGATGAGCCAGAAGGCCAGCAACGCCCACAGGGCCCAGCGCGTCAAGGCTGAAAACAGCTTCAGCCCTCGCGAAGGAATGGGGATCGGGTCGTTCATGGCGCTTGTTGAATGTGGCAGGAATTATGACCCGCAGCGGAAACACGGTTTTTTGCGTACCCCGTGAAGTTTTGTTAATGAATGGGATGCCCGTCGGGCATTCCCCCGTCTGATCCGAGGGCCCATGAGCACACAGCCACTCTCCACCCAGTCCCGCCTGGTGCAGCGCCTGCACCGGCGCTACGCCGATCTGCTGCCCCTGCTGCCCCCGGGGCCCCCCACCCATGCCACCCTGCGCGAAGCGCTGCAGGCTCTGCGCCAGCGCTCGCTGGACACCGGCGCCGCCTTGCGGGTGTTGCGCCAGCTGGTGATGGAACGCCTGGTGGTGCTCGATTGCGACCGGCAGGCCAATCTGGCCACCATCACCCGTGGCATCACCGAGCTGGCCGAACTGGCCCTGGATGTGGCCTGCACCGAGGTGCAGGCCGAACTTGACAGCCGGCACGGCGCCCCCCTGGGCCCGGACGGCCAACGCGCCGAACTGTGGGTGATCGGCATGGGCAAGCTGGGTGCGCGTGAGCTCAATGTGTCCAGCGACATCGACCTGATCTATATCTACGACCACGACGGTGAGACCGCAGGCCTGCCCGATGGGCGCGGCCGACTGTCCAACCACGAGTATTTCGGCCGGGCGGTGAAGATGATCTTCGCCCTGGTCGGCGACACCACCGAGCACGGTTTCGTGTTCCGCGTCGACCTGGCGCTGCGCCCCAACGGCAACTCAGGCCCGGCGGCGGTGTCGCTGTCGGCGCTTGAGGAATACTTTCAGGTGCAGGGCCGCGAGTGGGAGCGCTTTGCCTGGCTCAAGAGCCGGGTCATCGCCCCGCGCAGCGCCCTGAGCGGCAGCGGCGTGCAAGCCCTGCGCGGCGTGGTGCTGCCCTTTGTGTTCCGGCGTTACCTGGACTACAGCGTGTTCGAGGCGCTGCGCACCCTGCACCGCCAGATCCGCGAGCATGCAGCGCGGCGCAGCGCCGGCCACCCGGCGCGCGCCAACGACGTCAAGCTGTCGCGCGGTGGCATCCGCGAGATCGAGTTCACCGTGCAATTGCTGCAGGTGGTGCGCGGCGGCCAGTACCCCGAGCTGCGCTGCCGCCCCACCCTGGAAGCCTTGCAGCGCCTGGCCCATGCGGGCCTGATGCCCGCCGAAACCGCCAACGCCCTGGCCCGCGCCTATACCTTCCTGCGCCGGGTCGAGCACCGCATCCAGTTCCTCGACGACCAGCAGACCCACCTGCTGCCCACCCAGGACGAAGACCTGAACTGGATCGCGCACAGCCTGGGCTTTGCCGACTGCTGCCCCTTCCTGCACGAACTGGACGCCCACCGCGAGCTGGTGGCGCAAGAGTTCGACACCCTGCTGGGCCAGAGCGAAGAACGCAAGAGCTGCCGCGGCGGCAGTTGCGGCGCCAAGACCGGCGCCGTGCCGGCCGACATTGAAGGCCTGCTCGACAAACTGCCACCCGCCCTGCGCGAACGGGTGCAGGAGTGGCAAAACCACCCGCGCGTGCAGGCATTGCGCGAGGACGCCCGGGCGCGCCTGATCCGCCTGGTCCAGCGCAGCGCGGTGTGGGTGCGCGAAGACCGCGTGACCGAAGCCGCAGCGGTTCAGCTGATCAACTGGCTGGAGCCCCTGCTGCGGCGCGAAAGCTACCTGGCCATGCTGCTGGAGCGCCCGGCCGTGCACGAACGCCTGATGCACCTGCTGGGGGCGGCCCGCTGGCCGGCGCGCTACCTGCTGCAACACCCTGGCGTGATCGACGAACTGGCCAGCGACGCGATGCTGTCCGAACGCTTCTCGGCGGCCGACCTCAAGGACGAACTGGCGCGCCGCGTGGGCTCGCTGCGTTCGACCGGCGAAGACGACGACGAAACCCTGCTCAACCTGCTGCGCCGCGCCCACCACGCCGAGGTGTTCCGCACCCTGGCGCGCGATGTGGAGGGCCGGCTCAGCGTCGAACAGGTGGCCGACGACCTGAGCTCGCTGGCCGACACCTTGCTGCAGATCACCGTGCGCTGGTGCTGGGAGCGGCTGAAAAACCGCCACCGCACCGACGCCGACCTGCCGCAGTTCGCCATCATTGGCTACGGCAAGCTGGGCGGCAAAGAGCTGGGCTATGGCAGCGACCTGGACATCGTGTTCGTCTACGAAGACGAGGACGAGCGCGCCTCCGAGGTGTACTCGGCCTTTGTGCGCAAGCTGATCAACTGGCTGACCGTCAAGACCGCCGAAGGCGATCTGTTCGAGATCGACACCGCCTTGCGCCCCAACGGCAACTCGGGCCTGCTGGTGACCAGCTTCCAGGCCTACGCCAACTACCAGCAGCAGCGCGGCAGCAACACCGCCTGGACCTGGGAACACCAGGCCATGACGCGGGCCCGCTTCGTGCTGGGCAGCCCGGGCCTGCAGGCCCGCTTCGACGCGGTGCGCGAGGCCGTGATCACCGCGCCACGCGATGCGGCCGCCCTGCGCGACGAGATCGTGAGCATGCGCGACCGCGTGCGCGGCGCCCACAAGGTGCGCAGCGGCCGCTTTGACGTCAAATACAGCCAGGGCGGCATGGTCGATGCCGAGTTCGCGGTGCAGTACCTGGTGCTGGCCCAATCGGCCAGCCACCCCGGGCTGCGCGACAACGTGGGCAACATCGCCCTGCTGCAGCGTGCCGAGGCCTGCGGCCTGCTGCCCGCCGGGGTGGGCGAGCGGGCGGCTGCGGCCTACCGCGAACTGCGCCGCATCCAGCACAAGGCCCGGCTCAACGAAGAACCCACCCAGGTCGAACCGGAGCAGGTGGCGGCCGAGCGCGACGCCATCATGGCGCTGAGTGCGGCGGTGCTGGGCGGCTGAAGCCGCCCGGGCGCCCATGTGGGCGCTGGCGCGGGCTCAGGCCTCGGCAGCGATCTGGCGCAGCGCCTGCACAAACACCGCCGGCGGCTGGCCGCCTTGAATCAGGTGGCGGTCGTTCACGATCACCGCCGGCACCGAATGGATGCCAGCACCTTGGTAAAGCTGCTCCTGCGCCCGCACCTCGGCGGCAAACTCATCGCTGTCCAGAATGGCCCGGGCCCGGGCCGCGTCCAGGCCCACGCCGGCGGCCAGCTGGATCAGCAGTTCGGCATCGGACGGGTTCTGCCCGTGACTGAAATAGGCTTCGAACAAGGCTTTCTTGAGCGCCAGCTGACGCCCCGGGCCCTCGCCCTCAGCCCAGTGCAGCAGGCGGTGCGCATCGAAGGTGTTGTAGATGCGGGCCCGTGCGGCCATGTCAAAACGAAAGCCCACCGATTCGCCGCGCTGCCGGATCGCTTCGCGGTTGGCGGCGCTCTGCTCGGCGGTGGCGCCGTACTTCTGGGCCAGGTGCTCGGTGATGTCCTGCCCATCAGGCCCCATCTGGGGGTTGAGCTCGAAAGGCTGGAAATGCAGTTCGGCTTGCACGCTGCCCTGCAGTTCGTCCAGGGCCTGCTGCAGACCGTTGAGGCCAATGGCGCACCAGGGGCAGGACACGTCGGAGACGAAATCGATCTTCAAGGTGGCAGGGGCGGTGGTGTTCATGGCGCAGCTCGGGTTCAGGATGATGGGCGCATCGTAGGGGATTCGCCCGGCCTTTGCCTGGGTTAAGCTTTTGCCCCCATGCCTCAGACCCTCAGTGCCCCCGCCCACAGCGAACTGCTGATCAAGAAAAGCCGCTTCATCGGCTGCGTCCAGCCGATGAGCGACCGGGCCGCCGCCCAGGCCGTGGTGCAGCAATTGCGCCAGCAACACCCAGGCGCAGCCCATGTGTGCTGGGCCTTGCTGGCGGGCGGCCAGTCGGCGGCGGTGGACGATGGCGAGCCCGGCGGCACCGCGGGCCGACCGATGCTGGACGTGCTGCGCCACCAGGACCTGGAGGGCGTGCTGGCCACCGTGGTGCGTTACTACGGCGGCGTCAAGCTCGGGGCTGGTGGCCTGGTGCGCGCCTACACGGATGCGGTAGCCCAGGCCCTGCTGCAGGCGCCGAAAGTGACGCTGCAGAAGATGCGGGCACTGGCCTGCAGCGTGCCCTATGCGCTCGAAGGCACGGTGCGGCGTGAGCTGGAGCAGGCGGGCGCCACACTGGGCGAGGTGCAGCACGGCAGCGTGGTGACCCTGCATTTCAGCCTGCCCGAGACGGCCAGTGCCGCCCTGGTGGCGCGCCTCAACGAGCTGGGCCAGGGCCGTCTGGCCTGGGTCTCGGACTGAATCCACAGCCGGGTCGCAACGGCCCACCCGCCAGAGCGCGCGCACTGTGCTCAAATCCGCCGCCATGACACCCGCTTTCGTTCTGATCGGGCGCGCCCTGCTGGTCGTGTTGCCCCTGGCCCTGGCGGCCTGTGCCGCGCCCCTGGCCATGCCCCCGCTACCGACCAGCGCCCCCGAGCGTTGGACCGCCCCCTTGCCACACGGCGGCCAGCCCCAGGCGGTGGCCGACTGGTGGCGGCAATGGAACGACCCCGTGCTGCCAGGCCTGATCGAACAGGCCCAGGCCCTGAGCCCGGGCCTGGCCAGCGCCCAGGCACGGCTGGTCGAGGCGCGCACTCAGCGCGTCGAGGCGGCTGCCAAGCTGCAACCGCTGCTCAGCGGCAATGCCAGCGTGAGCCGCGGCTACGCCACCGCGCTGGGCAGCGTGGCCACCATCGCCTCCGCCGGCCCGCAACTGAGCTGGGAGGCCGATCTGTTCGGCATGAACCGGGCGGCCCTGGCCGCCAGCGAGGCCCGGCTGCAAGGCGCCCGGGCCCAATGGCACGAGGCGCGCGTGAGCGTGGCAGCCGAGGTGGCCAGCCAGTACGCCCAATGGCGCCAATGCGGGGCCCAGGCCCGGCTGGCTGCCGCCGATGCCCGCTCACGCGAGGCGAGTGCCCGATGGATGGAACAGGCCCAACGGGCAGGCCTGCAGGCGCCCGCGGCCCTGGCCCTGGCCGAGGCCAGCGCCGCCGAAGGCCGGCAACGCTGGCGCCAGCAGCAGACCCTGTGCGAGGTGCAGGTGCGCGCCCTGGTGGCGCTGACCGGCCAGACGCCCGGCTTTTTCGACACCCTGCAAGACAGCGAGCCCCCCGCCCCGCCCGACACGCTGTTCAGCCTGGGCAGCCTGCCGGCCCGCGTACTGGAGCAACGCCCCGACGTGGTCCAGGCCACCCGCCAGTTGGCCGCCAACTGGGCCGAGGTGCAACAGGCCGATGCCGCGGGCTACCCGCAGCTGAGCCTGCAAGGATCGGTGAGCGCGCTGCGCCTGGACGCCCGGGGCAGCACCCAGCACCTGTCGACCTGGTCGCTGGGGCCGCTGAGCCTGAGCTTTCCGATCACCGACGGCGGGCGCCTGAAGGCCGAGCGGCAAGCCGCCCAGGCCCGCTACACCGAAGCCGTGGCCCTGTACCAGGCCCGGGTGCGCCAGGCCGTGCGCGAGGTGGAGGAAGCCCTGCTGAACCTGGCCTCGGCCCAGCAGCGTCGACACGACGCACAACTGGCCAGCCAAGGCTACGACAGCGTGTTGCAACACACCCAGACGCGCCAGCGCGCCGGCCTGGCCAGCCTGGCCGAAGTGGAAGAAGCCCGGCGCAGCGCCCTGGCCGCCCAGACCAGCCTGAGCACCCTGGCCTTGGAACGACAGCTGGCCTGGATCAACCTGTACCGTGCCGCCGGCGGCGGCTGGGACGGCAACACAAGCCTGCCCGCCCCCTCACCCGACACCCCACCCGACATCACCGAAGAAGCCGCCGCCCCCGCGGGCCCGGCCCGCCCCGGCCCCGCCCTGTGAGACCCGACATGAACCGCCAACGACTCGCCGCCCACGCGCTGGCCTGCCTGCCCTGCCTGCTGGGGCTGATCGCCCCTGGAGCCCAGGGCGCCGAGCCCGCCACGGCCCGCCCCGCCTTGACCGTGAGCACCACCCGCCCCAGCCAGGTGACCCTGCCGCTGCAGTTGCAAGCCAACGGCAACGTGGCCGCCTGGCAGGAAGCCCTCGTCAGCCTGGAGACACAGGGGCTGCGCCTGACCCAGGTGCTGGTCAATGTGGGCGATACGGTACGCGCCGGCCAGGTGCTGGCGCGGCTGGCCGACGAGACGGTGCAGGCCGATCTGGCCCAGGCCCGCGCCGCACTGCTGGAGGCCGAAGCCAACGCCGACGAAGCCGTGGCCAATGCCAACCGCACACGACAGGTGCAGCCCGGCGGGGCCCTGAGTGAACAGCAGATCAGCCAGGCCCTGAGCACCGAGCGGGCCGCCCAGGCCCGCGTGCTGGCCGCCCGGGCCAGCGTGCAGGCCCAGGAACTGCGGCTGCGCCAGACCCAGGTGCTGGCCCCTGACAGCGGCGTGATCTCGGCCCGCAGTGCCACTGTGGGGGCGGTGCCCGCCAGCGGCACCGAGCTGTTCCGCCTGATCCGGCAGAACCGGCTGGAGTGGCGCGCCGAGGTGACCGCCGCCGAGCTGCCACGCCTGCGCCGTGGCACCCGAGTGCGCTTGGGCCTGCCCAGCGGGGCCCAGGTGCTGGGCGAGCTGCGCCAATTGGCCCCCACCATCGACCCGCAGACGCGCAACGCCCTGGTCTATGTGGACCTGAAGCCCCACCCCGAACTGCGTCCGGGGCTGTTTGCCCGCGGTGAGTTCGAGCTGGGCCAGAGCCCGGCCCTGACTCTGCCGCAGCAGGCGCTGGTGGTGCGCGACGGCTTCAGCTATGTGTTCGAGCTGGATGCCCAGCAGACCGTGCAGCAGCGCAAGGTCGAGACCGGGCGGCGCCAGGGTGAACAGGTGGAGCTGCTGCGTGGCCTGGCCCCCGGGGCCACGGTGGTGCTGCAGGGCGCCGGCTTTCTGAACCAGGGTGACCGGGTGCGGGTGAGCAACCCGCCGGCCCCCGGCACCACCGCCCCTCAGCGCTGAGGAAGCCGGTATGAATGTCTCCGCCTGGTCCATCCGTAACCCGATCCCGGCCCTGATGCTGTTCGTGCTGCTCACCTTCGGTGGGCTGGTGGCGTTCCAAAGCATGAAGGTGCAGAACTTTCCCGACATCGACCTGCCCACGGTGTCGGTGTCGGTGTCGCTGCCTGGGGCCGCGCCCGCCCAACTGGAAAACGACGTAGCGCGCAAGATCGAAAACAGCTTGGCCACGCTGCAGGGGCTCAAGCACCTCTACACCAAGGTGCAGGACGGCGGGGTCACCCTGACGGCCGAATTCCGCCTGGAAAAGCCAGTGCAGGAGGCGGTGGACGATGTGCGCTCGGCCGTCTCGCGCGTGCGGGCCGACCTGCCCGCCGATGTGCGCGACCCCATCGTCACCAAGATGGACCTGGCGGCCCAGCCCATCCTGGCCTACAGCGTGCGCAGCGCGGCGCTGGACGACGAGGCCCTGTCCTGGTTCGTGGACAACACCGTGGCGCGGCGCCTGCTGACGGTGCGCGGTGTGGGCGCGGTGAACCGGGTCGGGGGGGCCGAGCGGCAGATCCAGGTGACGTTGGACCCCCTGAAGCTGCAGGCCCTGGGGGTGACGGCGGCCGAGGTGTCGCGTCAGCTGCGCCAGGTGCAGGTGGAGAGCGCCGGTGGGCGCACCGACCTGGGCGGCGGCGAGCAGCCCGTGCGCACCCTGGCCACCGTGCAGGATGCCGCCGGGGTGGCCGCGCTGGCCCTGCCGCTGGGCGACGGCCGCCCGCTGCGCCTGAGCCAGTTGGCCCGGGTCAGCGACACCGTGGCCGAGCCCCGGGCCGCGGCCCTGCTGAATGGCCAGCCGGTGGTGGGCTTCGAGGTGGCACGCAGCCGCGGGGCCAGCGAGGTCGAGGTGGGGGCCGCGGTGCGCCAGGCCCTGGCCGCGCTGCGCGCCGAGCGGCCCGATGTCGAGATCACCGAGGCCTTCGACTTTGTGGCGCCGGTGCAGGACGAGTACGACGGCTCGATGCACCTGCTGTACGAGGGCGCCCTGCTGGCGGTGGTGGTGGTGTGGCTGTTCCTGCGCGATGCCCGCGCCACCCTGGTGTCGGCGGTGGCACTGCCGCTGTCGGTGATTCCGGCCTTCATCGGCATGGCCTGGCTGGGCTTTTCGATCAACGTGATCACCCTGCTGGCGCTGTCGCTGGTGGTGGGCATCCTGGTGGACGACGCCATCGTCGAGGTGGAGAACATCGTGCGCCACCTGCGCATGGGCAAGAGCCCCTACCAGGCGGCCATGGAGGCGGCCGACGAGATCGGCCTGGCCGTGGTGGCCACCACCTTCACCCTGGTGGCGGTGTTCCTGCCCACGGCGTTCATGAGCGGCATCGCCGGGCGCTTCTTCAAGCAGTTCGGCTGGACCGCCGCGCTGGCGGTGCTGGCCTCGCTGCTGGTGGCACGGGTGCTCACGCCCATGATGGCAGCCTACCTGCTGCGGCCCCAGCCCGAGGCCGAGCCCGACCCGCGCTGGATGCGCCTGTACCTGCGCTGGGCCGCCTGGTGCCTGCGCCACCGCTGGGCCACGCTGGGTTTCACGCTGGCCTTTTTTGTGGGTTCGCTGGCGCTGATCCCGCTGCTGCCCACCGGCTTCATCCCGCCCGACGACAACTCGCAGACCCAGGTGTACCTGGAGCTGCCCCCGGGCAGCACGCTGGCCCAGACCCGGGCCGCGGCCGAAGAGGCCCGCCAGCGGGTGAGCGCCGTCTCCGAGGTGAAAAGCATCTACACCACGATCGGCGGTGGCAGCGCCGGTGGCGACCCCTTTGCGCCCCAGGGCGCCTCGGAGGTGCGCCGCGCCACCCTGACCCTGCAACTGGCCGAACGGGGTCAGCGCCCGCCCAAGCCGGTGCTGGAAAACCGCTTGCGCGCCGCGCTGGAGCCGCTGGCCGGCGTGCGCAGCAAGGTGGGCCTGGGCGGTTCGGGCGAGAAGTACATCCTGGTGCTGACGGGCGATGACCCGGCCGCCCTGCAGCAAGCCGCCCTGGCGGTGGAGAAAGACCTGCGCACCATTCCCGGCCTGGGCAGCGTGGCCTCCAGTGCCAGCCTGGTGCGGCCCGAGATCGCGGTGCGGCCCGACTTTGCCCGCGCCGCCGACCTGGGCGTGACCAGCACGGCCATCGCCGACACCCTGCGCATCGCCACCGTGGGCGACTACGAGTTGGGCCTGGCCAAACTCAACCTGGCCCAGCGCCAGGTGCCGATCGTGGTGCAACTGGAGCCCGCCGCCCGCCAGGACCTGGCGCTGCTGGGACGGCTGAGCGTGCCCGGCACCCGGGGCCCGGTGCTGCTGGACCAGGTGGCCACGCTGAGCGCCTCGGGCGGGCCCGCGGTGATCGACCGCTACGACCGCTCGCGCAATGTGAACTTCGAGATCGAACTCTCTGGCCTGCCCCTGGGCGACGTGGCCAAAGCCGTGCAGGCCCTGCCCGCCATGCGCCAACTGCCGCCCGGGGTGCACGTGGTGGAGGTCGGCGACGCCGAGGTGATGGGCGAGTTGTTTGCCAGTTTCGGCCTGGCCATGCTGACCGGGGTGTTGTGCATCTACATCGTGCTGGTGCTGCTGTTCAAGCACCTGCTGCACCCGGTGACGATCCTGGCGGCCCTGCCGCTGTCGCTGGGCGGCGCTTTTGTCGGGCTGCTGATGGCTCAAAAGAGCTTTTCGATGCCTTCGCTGATCGGTCTGATCATGCTGATGGGCATTGCCACCAAAAACTCGATCCTGCTGGTCGAATACGCCATCCTGGCGCGCCGCGAACACGGCATGAGCCGCCGCGAGGCCTTGCTGGACGCCTGCCACAAACGGGCCCGGCCCATCATCATGACCACCCTGGCCATGGGCGCGGGCATGCTGCCGATCGCCCTGGGCATGGGCGCGGCCGATGCCTCGTTCCGCTCGCCCATGGCGGTGGCCGTGATCGGCGGCTTGATCACCTCCACCCTGCTGAGCCTGTTGGTGATTCCGGCGGTCTTCACCGCCCTGGATGACCTGGCACAGGGGCGCCCCTGGCGACGCCGATTGCAGCCCCCCAACCCCGCGATCAATCAAAAAGAAGCGTAAACACCCGGTCACGAGGCCGCTCATTTGTTACGAATACATACATAATTGATGACGCCTATGAAGCTCGTCAAGCTCGACCTCGAAACCATTCCGCTGGGTCATCCACTGCCTTTCATCCTGCGCAGTGCCACCGGCGTTCTGCTCGCCCAGAAGGGCTATGTGGTGCAGTCCAAGGATGAATTGCAGCAGATGGCCTTGCGCGGCATGAGCCTGTGCGTGGACACCGACGAGTCGGGCGAGAGCCACCGGGCCTACGTGGGCAAGCTGCACTCGATGGTGCGAGAGGGCAAGACCCTGGGCACCATCGCATCGACCCAGTTCGTGACCGACGGCAAGGGGCCGGACACCACCGCCCCGACCATCACGGACCCGACGGCGCGCCCGAACTGGCACGACATCCAGACCCGGGCCAGCAATGTGCTGCGTCAGCCCGAGAGCACCAGCTTCATGACGCGGCTGTTCCAGCTGCACGCCGACCTGACCCTGTTGACCCAGCGCCAGACCGATGCCACCTTGTTTGCGCTGATGCACCTGTCGGCCGGGGAAACCCGGCTCTACAGTGCCACCCACGCCATGCTGGTGTCGGTGGTGTGCATGCTGGCCGCCCGCACGGTCTTGCAGTGGTCCGAGGATCGGGTGAACAGCCTGGGCCTGTCCGCGCTGACCATGAACATCAGCATGACCGAACTGCAGGACCAATTGGCCCAGCAAAGCCTGCCTTTGAGTTCAGCCCAGGTCGAGGCCATCGACGGCCATTCGCAAAAGTCGGTGGACATGCTCATGAAGCTGGGCATTCAAGACCCGGACTGGCTGGAGGCGGTGCGGCACCACCACGATCGCAGCCCCGGCCCCCTGACGGGCCGCCCACCCGCCCAGCAGATGGCGCGGCTGATCCAGCGGGCCGACATCTTCGGCGCCCGCATGGCCCCGCGCGCCACCCGCTTTCCGCTGCCCAGCACGGCTGCCATGCAGGGCAGCTATTTCGACGAAGACAAGAAAGTGGACGAGGCCGGTGCCGCGCTGGTCAAGGCGGTGGGCATGTATGCCCCGGGCTCGTACGTGAAGCTGGCCTCGGGTGAAGTGGCCGTGGTGACACGGCGCGGTGCCACGCCCAGCACACCGCGGGTCAGCGTGGTGATCAGTCGGCAGGGCATGGCGATGGCCGAACCCCCACCGCGTGACACGGCCCGGCCCGACTTCAAGATCACGGCCGGGCTGCCCGCGCGCGAGGTGAAGGTCAAGCTGCCGCTGGAACGCCTGCTGACCCTGGTCTGAAAGCTGAAAAACAAAACGGCCCCGAGGGGCCGTTTTTCGCAGGGGACAGGGCTCAGGCCGGCTGGGCGCCAGCCGCGGGGCTGACCAGGGTGGCCGAGACCTCCTTGCGGTAGCGGTTGAGTTCCTGCACGGTCTTGAAGCTGCGGTCCAGCAGCAGGCTCATGTTGTGCAGGATGCGATCGACCACCTTGGTTTCCCACACGGCATCGAAGTTGATCTGACTGTCGAGCCAGGTTTCCAGCCACTCGGGGTTGGGCAGGCGGCTCTGGATGGTGTCACGTGGGAACAGCTGCTTGTTGACGTGCAGGTTGGTGGGGTGCAGCGCCTGGGCGGTGCGGCGGGCGCTGGCCATCAGCACCCCCACCTTGGCGAAGGCGGCCTTGGCTTCGTTGCCGAAGTTGTTGATGGCGCGCTTCATGTAGCGCAGGTAAGCGCCACCGTGGCGGGCTTCGTCCTGGCTGAGGGTGGTGTAGATCTGCTTGATCACCGGCTCGGTGTGCCATTCGGCCGCGCGGCGGTACCAGTGGTTGAGGCGGATCTCGCCGCAGAAGTGCAGCATCAGGGTTTCCAGGGCGGGGGCCGGATCGAACTCGAAGCGGATCTCGTGCAGCTCTTGCTCGGTGGGCACCAGGTCGGGCCGGAAGCGACGCAGGTATTCCATCAGGACCAGCGAGTGCTTTTGCTCTTCAAAGAACCAGATCGACATGAAGGCCGAAAAGTCGCTGTCACCCCGGTTGTCGCGCAGGAACATCTCGGTGGCCGGCAGCGCAGCCCACTCGGTGATGGCGTTCATCTTGATGGTCTGGGCCTGCTCATCCGACAGCTGCGAAGCGTCGAATTGGTCCCAGGGGATGTCCTTGTCCATGTCCCAGCGGACGGATTCGAGTTGTTTGAAAAGTTCGGGGTAAAGCATGCTGTCTTTCGTGAATCGCTCGGATTTTAAGGGAGGGGCCTCAAAAACCTTCACAAATCATCGAGGTGATCAAGGACATGATTGGCCTTTTCAGTTATGGCAATGCGCTCGGCAGGCGGTAGCCGGGCCAGGCTGCGCGCCATCAGCGCCATGCGGGGATGGGCCTTGAAATCCGCTTCATGGCGCAGCAAAAACCGCCAATAGAGCACGGTGACCGGACAGGCGGTATCGCCCGTGCGCAGTGCCGGGTCATACGGGCAGTTGCCACAGTAGTTGCTCATGCGCTGGATGTATTGCCCGCTGGCGATGTAGGGTTTGCTGGTGAAGCGCCCGCCGCAGGCGTTCAGCGCCATGCCCAAGGTGTTGGGCAGTTCCACCCACTCGACCGCATCGACGTACATGGCCAGGTACCAGTCGCCGACCTGGCGCGGCTCGATCTCGGCCAGCAGCGCGAACTGGCCGGTGACCATCAGGCGCTGGATGTGGTGCGCATAACCGTGGGCCAAGGTCTGCTGCACCACCTCGCGCATGCAGGCCATGCGGGTGTCACCGCTCCAGTACCAGGCCGGCAGGCCACGCTGGTGGCCCCAGTGGTTGGACTGGGCGAGTTGCGGCATGTCGAGCCAGTAAACCCCGCGGATGAACTCGCGCCAGCCCAGCACCTGACGCACAAAGCCTTCGACACTGGCCAAGGGCAGGTGATGCTCCCGCCAGGCGGCCTCGGCCGCCGCCAGCACCTCGCGCGGGTCCAGCAGGTGCAGATTCAAAGCCACCGACAGCAGCGAGTGCCAGCCCCACGGCGTGGCGGTCCACAAGGCGTCCTGATGAGGCCCGAAATGAGCCAGCCGCACCGAGACAAAACGCTCCAGCGCCTCCAGCGCCTGTTCGCGCGTGACCGGCCAGCCAAAGTGGGCCAGCGAGCCGGGGTGATCGGGAAAGTGCTTTTCGACCAGCGCGATCACCTGCACGGTGATGCGATCGGGCTCAAAAAACTCGGGCTCGGGAATGGCGCCCGGGCCGCTGGCCGGGTAGCCACGGCGGTTCTCGACATCGAAGTTCCATTGCCCGCCCACCGGGTCGCGCCCGTTCATGAGCACCCGGTGACGCCGGCGCATGTCGCGGTAGAAGAGCTCCTGGCGCAGCTCTTTCTTGCCCAGCGCCCAGCGGGCGAACTCGGCGCGCGAGCACATGAAATGAGGGTCAGGCAGCACCTCGAGCGCCAGCTGGGCGGCATGGGCCACCCTGCGCACGTCTTCCAGGGTGCGCCATTCTCCGGGCTCGCACAGGCGCAGTGTCTCGGGCCGCAGGGCCTGCAAAACCCGCAGGGCGCGACCGTCGAGGTCAGGCGTTTCGGGCTGCTCGTCCAGGCGCACATAGGTGTAGGCCCAACCGCGGCGATGCACCTCGTTGCAGAAGTGACGCATGGCCGACAGGAACAGCGCAATGCGTGCCTTGTGGCTCCAGACCACCGAGGCCTCCCCCGGCGCCTCGACCATCAGAACATGGTCGCAGGCAGGGTCGAAATCACGCAGGGCCGGGTGGCCGAACCAGAGCTGATCGCCCAACACCCAGACCACCCGTCGCGGGTGGGTCCAGGCGGGGCCGGAGCGGTCATGGGTCATGGTCATCTGGAACAAAAACAGGGGACAGCACGGATCCGGGAAAAACCCGACTGGCAAAATGGTGTCAAGAATACTGTTTAGTATCGGTCAAATACACTTCAGTACAAATTCAAAACCCTTCGGAATCGGTCACAGACGATTGTGTCCTGATCGCCACCGATTCCGGCCCAGGAGGCCCCATGAAAAAACTGTTTTCCAAGCTGCTGCCAGGGCTGGCCCTGGGCCTGATCTCGGTGCTCGCGATGCCGGCAGCCCGGGCGGCGACGGCGGCACCAGCCGCCCCGAACCCCGGTGCCGCGTCCAGTTGCCCGGCCACCTTGCAACACACCTTTGCCCGCCTGCAAGACGAAAAGCCCCAGTCGCTGTGCCAGTACGCCGGCAAGGTGGTGCTGGTGGTGAACACCGCCAGTTACTGCAGCTTCACCGGGCAGTACAAGGGCCTGGAGGCGCTGTACGCACGTTACAAGGACCAGGGGCTGGTGGTGCTGGGCTTTCCGTCGAATGACTTTGCCCAGGAAACCGGCGACAACAAGCAGATCGCCGACTTCTGCGAAAACACCTTCGGGGTGAAATTCCCCATGTTTGCCAAAAGCAGCGTGACCGGGGCCGACGCATCGCCCTTCTTCAAGCAACTGGCCGAGTTGTCAGGCCAGAAGCCACGCTGGAACTTCTACAAATACCTGCTGGGGCGCGATGGCCGCGTGGTGGCCAGCTACTCCAGCATGAGCGGCCCCGATGACAAGGCTTTGATCAAGGCCTTGCAGCACGAGTTGCAGGCGCACTGAGACCCGGAGGAAAACATGTCTTGTCTTTACGGGAATTTACGTTTTCAGCCCTGGAACTTTTCTGGGAAGTCCCCACTCTATCGGGCACTGAGAACTTCTGGTTCAAAGTTGCTTTTGTTGTTGCGAAGCCTTCCGGCGCTGTATAGGCCGGTCGAAATCCTGGAACGCTTCTCCTCCTCCCTCCCTCCCTCCTTCGTTCCGGGGCGCTTCGCAACACTTTTCTTCCCTCTGGCCCTTCTGGGCTCAGCCCGCCGCCACGGAGGCCAGCCATGAAGGTCGCCGTGATCGGATCCGGCATCTCCGGCCTGGCGGCGGCTCATGCCTTGCGCGACCAGGCCACTGTCACCCTGTTCGAGGCAGGCGCCTACTTTGGCGGCCACACCCACACGGTCGACATCACCCTGCCCACGGCACGCGGCCCGGTCACCCATGGGGTGGACACCGGCTTTCTGGTCTTCAACGAACGCACCTACCCCCAACTGATCCGGCTGCTGGCCGAGTTGGGCGTGGCCACGTCGCCCTCGGACATGTCGTTCTCGGTGAAAGCACCGGGGGCCCTGGACGGCCACGACCTGGAGTGGAGCGGCTCCAGCCTGGCCACGGTGTTTGCCCAGCGCAGCAATCTGCTGCGCCCGCGCTTTCTGGGCATGCTGGCCGATCTGCTGCGCTTCAATGCGCTGTGCACGCGCATCGCCCGCGCCAACGAAGAAAGCGCCCTGATGCAGCCGCTGGCCGACTTTCTGCGCCAGCACCGTTTCGGCGACGCCTTCCGTGACTGGTACTTCCTGCCCATGCTGGGCTGCATCTGGAGCTGTCCGACCGACCAGATGCTGAAGTTTCCGGTGGCCACCATGATCCGTTTCTGCCACAACCATGGCCTGATCCAGGTCAGCCAGCGGCCCCAGTGGCACACCGTGACCGGCGGCGCCCGCCACTATGTGGACAAAATCCTCGCCGGCCTGGACGACAAACGGCTCAACACGCCGGTGCATCGCATCGAACGCGACGCCGCCGGCGTGCGAGTGACCAGCGACCAGGGAGCCGAACGCTTCGATCGACTGGTGCTTGCCACCCATCCCAACCAGGCCCTGGGCTTGCTTGCCGATGCCAGCACGCTGGAGCGCGAGGTGCTGGGCGCCATCCGCTACCAGGCCAACCGGGCCGTGCTGCACACCGATGCCAGCGTGCTGCCCCAACGGCGCCAGGCCTGGGCCGCCTGGAATTACGAACGCGCGGCCGACAGCGCCCAGGAATCCACCCGCGTCTGCCTGCACTACCTGATCAACCGACTGCAGCCGCTGCCCTTTGAACAACCGGTGCTGGTGTCGCTCAATCCGGTGAAAGCGATTGCCCCGGCCCAGGTGCTGGGCGAGTACGACTACGAACACCCGGTGTTCGACCTGGCCGCCATTGCGGCCCAGCAGCAGGTGCCCCACCTGCAAGGCCGCCAGCACACCTGGTTCTGCGGCGCCTGGACAGGCTACGGCTTCCATGAAGATGGCCTGAAATCCGGCCTGCAGGCGGCGGCCATGCTGCAGCCCACCCTGGCGGCATCGCAGGCCCGGGCCGCATGAGGCCGCAACGCATGGCGCCCCCCAGCCCCGCGGCGGAACAGACCCAGCCCCTGCTGGGCTTTGGCCAGGTGCGTCACACCCGCCTGCGGCCCCATCGCCACGCCTTTGCCTACCCCACCTTCTTTGTGCTGCTGCCGATGCGTGAACTGGCGGGCTGCGACGGCCCCTTGGGCATCAACCGGCGCGCCGCCCTGAGCTTTCACGATGTCGACCACGGCGATGGCCGCCCGGCCAGCCAGGGGGGTGCCCTGGCCTGGCTGGAGCAGGTGCTGCAAGCCGAGGGCATCCTCGACGCCACCGGCCCCGTGTGGCTGCACTGCTACCCGCGCGTGCTGGGCTACACCTTCAAGCCCGTGAGCTTCTGGTACTGCCACCGCGCCGATGGCACGCTGCGCGCCATCGTGGTCGAGGTGAACAACACCTTCGGCGAGCGCCATTGCTACCTGCTGGATCCTCCTGCCAGCGGGCCCTTCTGGGGCGCCGAGCTGAGCGCTCGCAAGGTGTTCCATGTGTCGCCCTTCTGCGCCGTGCAGGGCAGCTACCGCTTTCGCTTCATGCGCACACAGCGCGACGGCCTGGATCGCACCGTGGTGCGCATCGACCACGATGACGCCCAGGGCCCGCTGCTGCAGACCAGTGTCAGCGGAACGCTGGAACCGATCACGCCCGCCAGTGTGCGCCGCGCGCTGTGGGGCCACCCTTTGATGACGCTGGCCCTGATGGCCCGCATCCACCTGCAGGCGCTCAGGCTGTGGCTCAAGCGCGTGCCCTTTCACCGCAAGCCCGAAGCGCCCACCGCCTTCGTCAGCCGTTGACCTGCCCACCCCGAACGCCATGAACAGCAGCACCGCCCCCACCTCGTTCACCCTGCCGCAGGGCACGCCCGCCGCCGCGCGCACCGCGCTCAGGCTGCTGCAGCGACTGCAGCACGGCTCGCTGACCGTGCAATTGCCCGATGGGGCTTTGCACCATTTCGGCGACGGCCACGGCCCCGCGGCGGCCATGACGCTGCGCAACTGGCAAGTGTGCCGGGCGGCCCTGAAATCGGGTGACATCGGCTTTGCCGAGAGCTACATCGCCGGTGACTGGACCACGCCCAACCTGACCGAATTGCTGAAGGTGTTCCTGGCCAACCGCCAGCACGTGGAAGACGTGATCTATGGCAGTTGGGCTGGGCGCCTGCTGTACCGCATCAAGCACCTGCTCAACCGCAACACGCGGCACAACAGCCAGAAAAACATCCACGCCCACTACGACCTGGGCAACGCCTTTTACGAGCTCTGGCTGGACGACACGATGAACTACTCGTCGGCCTGGTTCGAGGCCGGGCCAGACCAGGACATGCGCAGCGCCCAGCACGCCAAGGTGCGCCGGGCGCTGCGCATGGCCCGGGTGCAGCCGGGCGACCGGGTGCTGGAGATCGGCTGCGGCTGGGGCGCCCTGGCCGAGATGAGCACCACCGAGTTCCAGGCCCGGCTGACCGGCGTGACCCTGTCCACCGAGCAACTGGACTTTGCCCGGCAGCGCATGCAGGCGCTGGGCGTGCCAGACCGGGCCGACCTGCGCCTGCAGGACTACCGCGACATCGACGACGGCCCCTACGATGCGGTGTGCTCGATCGAGATGGTCGAGGCCGTGGGGCGCGAGTACTGGCCCACCTATTTCTCGGCCATCCAGCGCCTGCTCAAGCCGGGTGGGCGGGCCTGCATCCAGAGCATCGTGATCGATGACGCCTTGTTCGAGCGCTACATCGGCTCGACCGACTTCATCCAGCAATACATCTTTCCGGGCGGCTGCCTGCCCTGCCCACGCGAGTTTCGCCAGGCCGCCGAAGCCGCCGGCCTGCAGGTCGAGGACAGCTTCGCCTTCGGCCAGGATTACGCCGAAACCCTGCGCCGCTGGCGCGAACGCTTTCTGGCCCAGCGCAGCCAGATCCAGCAACTGGGTTTTGACGAACGCTTCATGCACATCTGGGAGTTCTACCTGGCCTATTGCGAGGCCGGCTTCTCGATGGGCAGCATCGACCTGGTGCAGTACACCCTGGTGAAGCCCGCATGAAACGCCGCCAGAACCTGCTCTGGTGGGCCGCGCTGGCGGCCAGCGCAGGCCATGCCGCCGCGAGCCCCCAGCACCCACCCTTGCCCGGCGCCGTGCCCGCCGGCGAGGCCACGATGCGCTTTCTGGGCTGGTCGGTCTACCAGGCCCGTCTGTGGGTGAGCCCGGGCTTTAGCGCCGAGCAGTACGCCAGCCTGCCGCTGGCGCTTGAGCTGCTCTACCTGCGCGACTTCAGCGCCGAGGCCATCGCCAGGCGCTCGCTCAGCGAGATGCGCCGCATCGAGCCCATCAGCGATGAGCAGGGCGCCCGCTGGCAGGCCCAGTTGCAGGCCCTGCTGCCCGATGTGAAGAACGGCGACCGGCTGTTGGGCCTGCACCAGCCCGACGCCGGAGCCCGCTTCTTGTACAACAACCGCCCCCTGGGCGCGCTGGAAGACGCCCGCTTCTCGCGGCTGTTCTTCGGCATCTGGCTCTCCGCATCGACCTCGGAGCCCTCGCTGCGGCAAGCCTTGCTGGCACCCGTGACCGGCGCCCGCTGAAGGGATTTGCCTCATGGCCGACCTTGCCCCACCCTCGCCTGTGACCGGCGTGCAGCCCGCCCTGACGCCGCCCCAAGGCCTGGCCTATGGCCTGATGGGCCTGCCCCTGGCCTTTGTGGCCCTGCCCCTGTACGTGGTGCTGCCGCACCATTACGCCAGCACGCTGGGCACCCCGCTGGCGGCCCTGGGGGGCGTGCTGCTGGGCGCCCGCCTGCTGGACGCGCTGGTCGACCCGGCCCTGGGCCGGCTCGCCGATCGCCTGCTGCACCAGGGGCCACAGGCCGTGTGGCGTGCCTGTGCCGCGGCCGGTGCCTTGCTCGCGCTGGCCCTGTGGGCCGTGTTCATGCCCCCGGTGCACAGCCCGGGCGCCTTGCTGGTTTGGGCTGCGGGAGGCTTGGCCCTGGCCTACCCGGCTTACAGCCTGTTGAGCATCGCCCACCAGGCCTGGGGCGCCCGCCTGGGCGGTGACGAAGCACAGCGCGGCCGGGTGGTGGCCTGGCGCGAGGGCGCAGGTCTGCTGGGGGTGGTGCTGGCCTCGGTGCTGCCTACGCTGCTGGGGGTGCCGGCCATGCTCGCCGCCTTCAGTGGCTTGCTGATGCTGGGCTGGCTGGCCTGGCACCGCGCCCCGGTGCCTTCCCCCCGGCCTCCGGCCAACGAATCCGCCGACCCGGCCGGGCTGTGGCAGCCGTGGCGGCAGGTGGCCTTCCGCCGCCTGATGGGGGTCTTTGTGCTGAATGGCATCGCCAGCGCGGTGCCGGCCACCTTGCTGCTGTTTTTTGTGCAGGACCGGCTGCACGCCGCGCCCGGACAAGAGCCGGTGTTGCTGGGTCTGTACTTTCTGAGTGCCGCCGCCGCCATGCCGCTGTGGCTGCGTGCCGTGGCGCGCTGGGGGCTGACGCGCTGCTGGCTGGCCGGCATGCTGCTGGCGGTGGCGGTGTTTGCCTGGGCCGCCACGTTGGGGACGGGGCAGGTGGGCGCGTTCCGCTGGATCTGCGCCCTGTCCGGACTGACGCTGGGGGCCGATCTGGTGGTGCCCGGTGCCCTGCTGGCCGGCGTGGTGGCCCAGCCCGGCGCCGCCTCGGCAGGGGCCAGCTTTGGCTGGTGGAACTTTGCCAACAAGCTGAACCTGGCCCTGGCCGCCGGCCTGGCACTGCCCCTGCTGGCCGCGCTGGGCTACACGCCCGGCAGCACCGACGCAGCCGGCCTGCAGGCCCTGAGCATGGGCTATGCCGCGCTGCCTTGCGCGCTCAAGCTGGGGGCGGCCGCGGCGCTGTACCAGTTGATCCTGCGGCCAGCAGCCCGGGCCAAGGCCCAACCCGGGCCCCTTCTTCAACCCTCACCCCTCGACACACCATGAACCGACAACACTTTCTGCGCTGCGCCCTGGGCGCCGCCACCTTGGCGCTGGCAGGCTGTGCCGGCCCCCAGGTGAGCGACTACGCGGCCGAAAAACCCACCCTGGATCTGCGCGAGTTCTTCAAGGGCCGCGTGGATGCCCAGGGCCTGTTCCAGGACCGCAGCGGTCGCATCGTGAAGCGCTTCACCGTGGTGATGGATTGCCGCTGGGACGGCGACGAAGGCGTGCTGGACGAACATTTCAGCTACTCCGACGGCAGCACCCAGCGCCGCGTCTGGCACTTGACCCGCCTGCCCGACGGGCACTACCGGGGCCGGGCCGATGATGTGGTCGGCGAGGCCCAGGGCCAGGTGGCCGGCAACGCGCTGCGCTGGAACTACACCCTGGCGCTGCCGGTGGACGGCAGCACCTACCACGTGCAATTTGACGACTGGATGATCCTGATGAGCGCGCAGACCATGCTGAACCGGGCCACCATGAGCAAATTCGGTGTGCGCCTGGGCGAGGTACTGCTGTCGTTCCAGAAGGCGCAGCCATGAGCCGCAACCCGCGCATCACCGACTGGCAGGGACGCCGGGTGTGGCTGGTGGGAGCCTCCAGCGGCATCGGGCTGGCCACGGCCAGCGCACTGCACCAGCGGGGCGCCCAGGTGATCGTGTCGGCGCGCAATGCCGAGGCGCTGCAGGTTTTTGCCCACCAGCACCCCGGCAGCCAGGGCCTGGCACTGGACGTGACGCAGCGCGATCAGGTGCAGGCCGTGGCCGCCCAGGTGCTGGGCGCGGGCCCGCTGGACCTGATGCTGTACTGCGCCGGCTACTACCAGCCCATGCGGGCCACGCAGCTGCGGCTCGACAGCCTGCTGCAGCACCTGCAGATCAACTACATGGGGGCCCTGCATGTGCTGGACGCCGTGCTGCCCGGCATGATCGAGGCAGCCCGCGCCGGGCGGCCCGGCCACCTGAGCCTGGTCAGCAGCGTGGCGGGCTACCGGGGCCTGCCCAACAGCCTGGCCTATGGCCCGACCAAGGCGGCACTGATCCACCTGGCCGAAACCCTGTACCTGGACCTGCAGGACCTGGGCCTGGGCGTGAGCGTGATCAACCCCGGCTTTGTGGCCACCCCGCTGACGGCCCAGAACGACTTTGCCATGCCGGCCCTGATCAGCCCCGAGCAGGCGGCACTGGCCATGCTGCAAGGCTGGCGCCAGGGAGATTTCGACATCCATTTTCCGAAACGATTCAGCCGCGTGATGAAGCTCTTGCAGTGCCTGCCTTACCCTGTCTACTTTCCGCTGGTGCGCCGCTTCACAGGACTGTGACCATGACCGAACCCCTGTCACCCGCCCCCGGCGGGATCGATGCCGCCGTGCAGCGCACGGTGCAGTTCTTTGAACACCTGCGCCCGACCGATCTGGCCCGACTGGGGCAGCACTACGCGGCTGATGCGGTCTTCAAGGACCCGTTCAACGAGGTGCGTGGCCTGGCCGCGATCGAGGGGGTGTTCCAGCACATGTTCGTGTCGCTGCATGAGCCGCACTTTGTCGTGACCCAGCGCGTGGTGCAGGGCCCGCACTGCTTTCTGACCTGGGATTTCTTGTTCCGATTCCAGCGCTTCTCGCCCACCCAGTGGCAGACGGTGCGTGGCGCCAGCCATCTGGTGTACGACGAGCAGGGCCTGATCACGCTGCACCGCGACTACTGGGACGCGGCCGAAGAGCTGTACGAGAAACTGCCCGTGGTGGGCCGCATGATGCGCTGGCTGAAGCAACGCGCCCGCGAGTGAGCCGTGAGCCCCGGGGCCCAGACATGAAAAAGCCGGCCAAGGCCGGCTTTTGATTGGAGGGCCATGCCCCGCACCGAGGCGCTTCAGGCCGGGCGGGTATCGGCAAAGCTGGGGCGCTGCATGAGCTTGTCCATGAGGCGCGCCAGGTTGGGGTGCTCGGTGCGCCAGGGCACCTCAGGAAAGCGGAACTCGAGCCAGCCCAGGGCACAACCCACGGCGATGTCGGACAGGCTGAGGTGGATGCCACTGCAGAAAGGCTTGTCGCCCAGGCCCTGGCTCATGGCCTTGAGGCTTTCGGTGATCTTGCCCATCTGGCGGTCGATCCAGGCCTGGCATTGCTGCTCGGGCGGGCGGTGTGCCCACACGGTTTCCATGCGTGCCAGCAGGCCGGCGTCCATCAGGCCATCGGCCAGCGCCTCCCAGGTCTTGACCTCGGCGCGCTCGCGGCCCTGGGCCGGGATCAGCTTGCCGACGGGCGACAGGGTGTCGAGGTACTCGACGATGACGCGCGAATCGAAGACGGCCTCGCCGCCCTCCATCACCAGACACGGCACCTTGCCCAGGGGGTTGGAGGTGCTGATCGTCGTGTCATCGGCCCAGACGTTCTCAATGACGAACTGGTAGTCGAGCTTTTTTTCGGCCATCACGATGCGCACTTTTCGCACATACGGGCTGGTGGTAGAACCGATCAATTTCATGTGTCTATGTCTCAGGGAATGGGACCAGGGATCCGTGCAGCGCATTCTATCGAGTCGCCCCTGTCCCGGCCCGGCAACCTACAATTCAGGGATGAGCTTCTCACCCATCTCCGCCCTTTCGCCGCTGGACGGTCGTTACGCCAGCAAACTCAGCCCCCTGCGCCCGCTCATGAGCGAGCTGGGATACATGCACCGCCGTGTGCAGGTGGAGGTGGCGTGGTTCATCGCGCTGTCCGACGCCGGTTTTGACGAATTCAAACCCCTCACCCCCGGCGCCCGCACCTACCTGCTGGGCCTGGTGAAGAACTTCTCCGAAGCCGATGGCCTGGCCATCAAGGAGATCGAAAAGACCACCAACCACGACGTGAAGGCCGTGGAGTACTGGATCAAGTCGAAGTTCGAGGCCCGCCCCGAGCTGCAGGCCGCCAGCGAATTCGTGCACTTTGCCTGCACCAGCGAAGACATCAACAACACCAGCCACGCGCTGCAGATCAAGGCCGCGCGTGACGTGGTGATCCTGCCGGCCCTGGACGGCCTCATCACCAAGCTGCGCGACATGGCGCACGCCTATGCCGACGTGCCCCTGCTGAGCCGCACCCATGGCCAGACCGCCAGCCCGACCACGGTGGGCAAGGAAGTGGCCAACGTGCTGGTGCGCCTGGCCGCCGCCCGCGAGAAGATCGCCGCGGTGAAGCTGATGGGCAAGATGAACGGCGCCGTCGGCAACTACAACGCCCACCTGTCGGCCTGGCCCGACTTCGACTGGGAGGCCTTCAGCAAGAAGGTGATCGAGTCGCCCGAACCCCTGGGCCTGGGCCTGACCTTCCAGCCCTACAGCATCCAGATCGAGCCGCACGATTACATGGCCGAGTTCTTCGATGCCGTGGCCCGCGCCAACACCATCCTGGTCGACTGGTCGCGTGACGTGTGGGGCTATGTGAGCCTGGGCTACTTCAAGCAACGCCTGAAGGCCGGCGAGATCGGCTCGTCGACCATGCCGCACAAGGTCAACCCGATCGACTTCGAGAACGCCGAAGGCAACCTGGGCCTGGCCAATGCCGTGTTGCGCCACCTGAGCGAAAAGCTGCCGGTGAGCCGCTGGCAGCGTGACCTGACCGACAGCACGGTGCTGCGCAACATCGGCGTGGCCCTGGGCTACGCCGCCCTGGCCTACAACTCGCTGATGGTGGGCCTGAACAAGCTCGAACTCAACGAAGAAGCCCTGGCAGCTGACCTGGACGCCTCGTGGGAAGTGCTGGCCGAGCCCATCCAGACCGTGATGCGCCGCTTTGGCGTGCAGGGTGCCTACGAAAAGCTCAAGGAAGTGACCCGTGGCAAGACCGTGACGGCCGAAGCCCTGCACGGCCTGATCCGTTCGCTGGAAATCCCGCAGGCCGAAAAAGACCGCCTGCTGGCCATGACGCCGGGCAGCTACGTGGGCAAGGCCGCCGAACTGGCACGCCGGGCCTGAGGCCCACAGGCCTCAAGCTGCTCAGGGCAGCGAGGCCTGGTAGGCCTGGGCGCGCTGCAGCGCCAGGGCCGCATTGTCGATGGCCTGGCGCTCGCGCAGGCGCCGCTGGGCATAACGCTCGCTGAGGCGCGAGCCCGTGCGCACCCGATTCGATTCGTCCTCACGCGGGGCCTCGCCGGCCAGATAGAGGGCCTGGGCCTGCTCCAGGTGCTGGCGGGCCAGTTCGACGGCGCGCGCCGCCTCGCTGCGGCGCTGCAGCTTCTGGTTGAGTTGCTGGTTGTAGCGGTCGATTTCGACCTGCTCATGCTGTCGCTTGGCCTGCGCCTGGGCAGCCATCTCAGGCGTCACCTTCTCGACCTTCACCGGCTGCGCCCGACCCGAGGCAATGTCGTCTTCGCTGACCCGATCGGTGAACACCGTGCGGCCTTGCGCATCCTGCAGGCGCCACACCGCGGCGGGCCCGGCCCCCGCAACCTGGGCGAGGGTGAGCGCCAAACCGGCCAGCCCGGCCCCCCGCCACAGCGTGCGGCGCCAGGGCAAAACAGCGCCTGTGGTGAAATGCAAGGTTGGACCCATGGCAGTCGATGCTCCATTCGAATGGACCGACCCACCCGCAGGCGGGCCCATCCGGCTGCCAGCATAGCCGCTTGTGGCTCGCACAGCACAGGCCCCTGCACGGGTTTTGCGACCTTCTCCTTTCAGAACAAGAACGCCTCATGGCTCTCAAATCCACCATCTTCAAAGCCGCCCTGTCGATCGCCGACATCGACCACAACTACTACGCGGACCACGCCCTCACCCTGGCACGCCATCCCAGCGAAACCGATGAACGCATGATGATCCGCCTGGCGGCCCTGGCGCTGCAGGCGCACCAGTTGCAGGACGTGTGCAACGGCGACGGCACCCTGGCCTTTGGCGCCGGCCTGTCAGACCCGGACGACCCCGACGTGTCGCTGACCGACTTCACCGGGTACAAGCGGGTGTGGGTGGAGGTGGGCCAGCCCGAAGAAAAGCCCATGCTCAAGGCCTGCCAGAAGTCGGACCAGGTGCTGGTGTACTGCTTTCACCACGCCGCCGAGGTGTGGTGGAAGACCATGGAGAACAAGGTCAGCCGCATGGACAAGCTGCAGGTGTGGCGCGTGCCCACCGAGGCCTCGCAGGCCCTGGCCAGGCTGGCGCAACGCAGCATGCAGCTGCAGGCGACGGTGCAGGAAGGGGCGCTGATGATGAGCGACTCGAAAGACACCGTAGAGATCGAGTGCATCCGCTGGAAGTGATTCAGTCGGCGGCTTCGCCGCCTTTTCGGGTTTTGCGCCGCGTGCGCTGCCGATGAACCTCCTGGGCTGCGGTCTGCATGGCTTGGGCTGCGGCGGTGGGGCCTTCGGCGGCGCGCTCCAGGTAGCGGTTGAAGCGCCAGGCCTGCCCCTCCTGGGTGATTCGGCGCCAGGTGTGGCGTTTTTCGGTGGCACTCATGCCGGGCCAGTGCTGCACCTCGTCAAAGGTGCGGCCGCAGCCCTTGCAATGGCTGTCGCCCTGGCTGGTGGAGCAGATCGCAATGCAGGGGGTGTCGGGCGTGGTGTCGTACCAGGCCTGCCAGGCCTGCCAGGCCGCCTCGGGCAGGCTGAACTCGTCGGCCTCGTCTTCATGGAAATACACCATCAGCGCATACACCTCGGCCAGCGCGCGCAGCTCGGGCGACAGAACGACCCCATCGGGCGAGGGCTTCTTGGCGCGCCAGTGGTTGATGGCGGCTTCGATGTCGGTGATGTGGATTCCGGCCATGGCAAATTCAAAACAAGGGGCGCGATCATAATCCGCCGCCACAAGCCCTGCCTGGTGACCGGGCCGCCGTGAAGCCACCTCGTTGGAATTTAAAAAACCTACAACTTGCAAGGCCTCTGCGACCAATGGTTAAATCAGGGCACGAAGGGGAGTAGCTCCCTCGGTGTGAACGGGTCTGCACCCTCGTGCAACCGCCACACCAGATCAGCAAGTCGTCAATACGAAGCCTAGGCTTCCGGCTTGTTGGGCATTTTCTGCATGACTCCATGCCGAGCAAGACCTTCGATTCGAACCTGGGACAGGTTTGGTCGAAGCGTGTCTGCCACCGCATCCGCCTGGGTGCGCGCCCAGCCCCACCATGACCGCCACCTGCCCCAGGGTTTGTTCTTGCACATCCTGGAGTGTCTTCATGGAATTTCTTTCCGCACCGTGGTGGTCCGCCCTGCTGGCCATCGTTCTGATCGACCTGGTTCTGGCCGGGGACAACGCCATCGTGATCGCCCTGGCCGCGCGGCAATTGCCTGCGCACCTGCAGAAGAAGGCGATCCTGTGGGGCACGGTGGGCGCCATCGGCGTGCGCTCGCTGATGACCGTGGGCGTGGTCTGGCTGCTGAAGGTGCCCGGCCTGATGCTGATCGGTGGGCTGGGCCTGCTGTGGATCGCCTACAAACTGCTGGCCGACGACGGCGATGGCCATGCCGACGGCCCGGCCGCCAGCACGTTCTGGGGTGCCATGAAGACGATTGTGGTGGCCGACGCCCTGATGGGCATCGACAACGTGCTGGGCGTCGCCGGGGCCGCGCACGGCGCATTTGACCTGGTGATCCTGGGCCTGCTGATCAGCGTGCCCATCGTGGTGTTTGGCAGCTCGGTGGTGCTGAAGCTGGTGGAACGCTTCCCGCTGATCATCCATGCCGGTGCCGCGGTGTTGGCATTCACGGCCGCTCGCATGATCGTGGGCGAGCCCTTGCTGGACGCGGTGTTTGATCCGCCTGAACTGATGAACACGCTGGCCCGCTGGAGCACCTACGGGGTGGCCATTGCTGGCGTGCTGGGCGCCGGCTGGCTGCACCAGCGCCGCCAGCCCCACCACCAGGGCGGCCGCACCACGCCGCAAATCAGCTCCGACCCCTCGGCATGAACCAGGCCCCTGCCATGTTCCATCCCGGATCCAAGACAGCTTCCGTTCCCGCCAGCGGCCCCACACGGCCACCTTCGTCTCAAGGAGAAACCATGGACACCCTGATTGCCTACTTCGACGATGCCGAACACGCCTGCCATCAGCTGCTGCCCCTGCTCGCGCCGGCCACCGCCCCCGCGCAGCAGGCCGCCACCCACTGGATCCTGGTGGCCTGCCCGCCGCGCATGACGCGCCGCGTGAGCAAATGGGTGAGCTACGCCAACCGCGAGAACTGGCGCGCCCGCTGGGCCGACAAGGTGACCGAGCCGGTGGTGCAGGCCGTGGTGGGCCCCGGCGATCAACTGACCCGCCTGGTGGCCCATGGCTCGCTGGCCGATCTGTCGGACAGCCTGCGCCGGCAGTTCCCCGGTGCCCGGGTGCTGGATGCGCGCCGCCCCAAGCTGGGCCAGGACCTGCCCGCCGTGACGCACAACCAGCCCGAGCCCCACGGCGCACGCTGGGCGGTACCGGGCGCCGTGGCAGGTCTGGGCGCCGCCCTGGTGCTGGCCACCGAGTAAAGCAGCAGGGTGCCGCGTGCCACCTGCTGCTATGCTGCGCCCATGAAACTGCTGCTGAAATGGCTGCTGAGCGCAGCCGCACTGATGTTCGTGGCCTACCTGTACCCGGGCGTGCAGGTCACCAGCCTGAGCGCGGCCTTGGTGGCCGCGCTGGTGATCGGCCTGTTCAACGCCGTGTTGCGCCCCATCCTGGTGGTGCTGACACTGCCCGTGACAGTGGTGACGCTGGGGCTGTTCCTGTTCGTGATCAATGCCTTCATGTTCTGGGCCGCCGCCGAGGTGCTCAAAGGCTTTCAGGTGGCCGGGTTTGGCGCGGCCCTGATCGGCTCGCTGATCTACTCGGCCCTGGGCATGGTGATCGACTCAGCGCTGCGCAGCCTGTTCCCGCAGCAGTGAGGCCACCTCGCGGGTGCGGGCATCGATGATCGAGGCCTCGACATGGTCGGTGGCGGCGCTGCCGCCGCGGCGAACCATGTCTTGCGCGGCCTTGAAACGGTCCATGGCACCGCTGTAATCAAAGTGCGCCACCTGCACCTCGGCTTCGGCCCGCAGCGCCCGCAAGGGCTTGCCAGCGCCCGCCCAGGCACGTGACAACCACTGCCATGCCGTGCCATCGTGGGGGTGAACGGTCACCCAGGTCTGCAGGGCTTCGGCCGTCGGTTCGGCCTGATCCACGCCACCCAGCGCCAGGCGCCCCTGGGTGCCCAGCAACAGCTCCGGACGCCTCACGCCCGCACCCATCGGCAGAGCAGCCGCCGTGGCAGGCTTGCCCGTGGCCAGATCGAGCTCGGCCACCAGCAGGCGCTGCAGGCGCAGGGCCTCGGGGCTCGACTGCACCAGAGGCTGCAGGCGATTGACCGCATCGCGAGCGCGAGCCCAGTCACGCAGTTGCATGGAGGCCAGCGCGGCCCCGTACAAGGCCTGCGCCTGACGCACGGGCGGTTGCTGCCGGAAAGCAGCCCCATCGGGTTCGGTCTGGCGCTGGCGCTGCAATTCGATGTTGTCGGCACTGATGGCCCGGGCCCGGGCCATGATGAGGGCGTGCTCCAGCGAGGTCGGCACCCCCCCCTTGCTGCCGGGGCGCAGCTCCTGGCGGGCCTGCATGTCGGCGATGCGTTCGGTGGTCAGCGGGTGGCTGCGCAGGTAGGGGTAGGCGCCGTTGTCGTTCAGGCGCGAAGCCTGCTGCAGTTTGTCGAACATGGTGACAAAGCCCTGGCCATCAAAGCCCGCCTGGGTCATGACGCCATAGCCCACCCGATCGGCCTCGCGCTCCATGTCGCGCGAGAACTTGAGCTGATTCTGCACCGTGAGTGCCTGCCCCCCCACCACCAGCGCGCTGGCGGCATCGGGGCTTTTGCTGGCCGCCAGGGCGGCCAGGATCAGCGCGGCCACCAGCAAAGGGGTCTGCTGGCTGTCCTTGCTCATCATGCGCGAGATGTGGCGCTGGGTGATGTGGCTGAGTTCATGCCCCAGCACCGACGCCAGCTCGTCGCGGTTGGCCACGATGGCGATCAGCCCCAGGTACACGCCCATGTAGCCGCCCGGCAGCGCAAAGGCGTTGACCTGGCGGTCCTTGCCCAGCAGCACCTGCCAGGCAAAACGCTCGTCCTGATCGGGCGTGAGTTCGCCGCGCTGGCGGGCCGCCTGCATCAGCTGCTGCCAGATGCCCTCCACGTATTCCTGCAGCACCGGGTCATCTAAGTAGTCCGGGTCACGGTAGAGCTCACGCGCAATCTGGTCCCCCAGGCGGCGCTCGGCGCCCAGGGTCATTCCATCGCCATCGCCCAGGGCGGGGAGCTGGGCAGGGGCAAGGCTGGACAATCCAAAGACGAGCAGCAGCGCCAGCCCTGCAGTGGCCCGCCGATACAGGCGACTGGATGATCGGGACAGAATCGACAAAATGACTCCACTGGGCCTCGACGGCCCGGCTTAGAAAGGATCAACGGGCAGAAACCCGATGATTTCGGCAGATTGGTTGTCGACCACGACCGTCCAGACCACCTTCCTACCCACCAGCGGCAGATAAGCAGCACGATCCCAGGATCGGCCAGCCCGCTTGAGCACGTCGTCGGCCTGGTCGACGATGTCTGGGAAATGCTGTTTCAACTCCAGCAAGGGCTTGCTTGCACTCAAGACCGCTGCTCGGGCATCAGCATAAGGCTGCCACAAATCCACTCGCCCAGCCAGGGCCATGCCCTGCAGGGCCGCCATCGTGGCGTCCAGTCGCTCCTGCTCATTGTGGAATGAGCGCAAACTCAGGAGCGTGGGGCCCGTCCAGGGAAGCGCCACGATGCCTGGCGGAACCCGGCCCAGCAAGGGATCCTCCACTTGATTTGCATGGGCGACGCTAAAGCGGTTGTATTCAAAAACAAGGTGGACGGGGCGTGCCACAGACACCGACCACAGCCCATAGCACAAGGCAGCAACTTGCAGCAGGCCGATCAGGGTGCAATCCAGCAACAATTCCCGGCGCTTTTTCTTGAGGGGGTTAAATAGCAAAAAAGTGATCGTGGGTCCTATCACCACGTCCACCCCCATCAACAACAGAAAGAGCTCTCGACCACCAGAAACCTCTCTGTAGGGGTAGGGGTACCACAGGCCAAACACCAGGCAAGCTGCCAAAATCGCAACCGCAAGACTCAGGCTCAGGTGCAAGCCGAAGGCACGTAAGCGGATTTTCAAAGAATTCATGACCGTATGATGGAGCGATGACGTCAACGGGACGTGAATATAACGCCCCCCTCACTGAAGCTCCGATGAACTCGCTCACCCATTTTGATGCCCAAGGCCAAGCCCACATGGTCGACGTGGGAGACAAACCGATCACCCGACGCATCGCTGTTGCACAAGGCCGCATCGAGATGAAGGCGGCAACTCTGGCACTGATCCAATCCGGCACCGCCAAAAAAGGCGATGTCCTGGGCATCGCCCGCATCGCAGGCATTCAAGCGGCCAAGAAGACAAGTGACCTGATCCCCTTGTGCCACCCGCTGGCGTTGACAAGGGTGGTGATCGACTTTGAACCAGTGACAGAAAGCCCCCAGACGCCTGCCTCCGTGGGTTGCACGGCTCGGGTCGAGACGACCGGCCAGACTGGTGTGGAGATGGAGGCGCTGATGGCCGTCCAGGTGGCTTTGCTCACGATTTACGATATGTGCAAGGCGGTGGACAGGGGAATGGTGATCGCCCACACCCATTTGCATGAAAAATCTGGTGGTAACTCAGGGCGGTACGTGTCCGAGCAATCTGCCGTTCCAAAATAATCCTCAGCAGTGTCGCTAAATTCTCAGCCATGATGTCCACACCGAAGGTCCAAGTACTGATATCGACTTTCAACGGTGAAAAATTCATCCGCGCTCAGATTGAGTCCATCCTCAGTCAATTGCCGGTAGATGGTCAAATCACCATCCGTGACGATGGGTCCAGCGATGGGACCATGGCGGCCATCGAGGCGATCGCCGATGCGCGAATTCATTTAGTACAAGGTAACAATCTGGGTTTCGGTGGCAGTTTCATGCGTTTGATTCAGGAGGCAAGCATCGAAGCAGACATGGTCATGCTTTCAGATCAGGACGACATATGGTTTCAGGACAAAATTCAGCGCTCATGGCTGGCACTGGCTCATTTGTCAGAAACTCCTGCACTGTACTGCAGCGCCCAACGATTGACCGATTCAAATTTAAATCCTTTGAATGATACAAAACCATGGGCGCGCCCTCCTGCATTTGAAAATGCCATCGTTGAGAATATCGTCACAGGATGCACTGCCGCATTCAACCGCAAGGCTTTGCTACTGCTGCAAAAAAACACCGATCTGACCAAGATCTACTTCCATGACTGGTGGCTCTATTTAGTCATGAGTGCACTCGGTCAGGTCATCTATGATCCTCAACCCAGCCTTTATTACCGCCAACATGGCAATAATGTAATTGGTCATGGTGCAGGCCTGATCATGCGTCAATTACAAATGCTTAAATTTCTTCTGAAGCACGACTGGGCCAACATCCTGGTTGAGCACGTCCATGCATTCAACAGAAGCTATCGCCACCTGCTAAACGAAAATCAGCGAAAAATAATAGACGCACACTTTTCGATCACAGAAAACAGCATTTCCTTGCGTCCCAAATTATTTTTCAACAATGATTTATGGCGCCAAAATCAGGCTCACGAAATTCCACTGAGGATTCTATTACTAAAATGGCACCTCAAATCATTCCGCAGATTGTCTTTCACCGACTGATTACATGACCAGATAAAAACCAACAGCCAGTGGATGGCATCCTCAAAAAAATAAGAAGAAAACGAGACGTTCAACACGTCTCATACTATTCATGCACCCTGGGTCTTGAAGCGCAGGTGATGTGAGCATCCTTGATACGGAGATCAAAGTCTCGGAAACATCACAGGCATACCGCCAGACCCAGCCAATTTCATCAACAGCCAGAAGCGAGACCGCGAGCATAAACCGGCCACGGCCAGAACGCATAAAGGCCATAGCAGGGCACTCCATCGTACCCGTAGAGATTTTTTGAGAACATCAATTCTCAGCCAAAAAGAATAATCAAATATCCATCTAGGCTGTTTCATCAGTGTCGTCAAAATATAATGAGCAATGGCTCGATGTTTGATTTTAAAATTGGCTTGTGGGAGCACTCGGATCAGGGCCGACAGATATGCCGCAGTGAAGTCGAAGAATTGATGACGCAACATGGAAGTGCTACTCATCCATCGATAGCAGGCAAGGGGTTCATTGACAAAACCGAGCCGACCGACCTGCGCCAAGGTTAAATGAATTTCATAATCAATCATGGGAAGCGTCAAGCCCAGCATCAAAGGTTTGACTTGGGAACGATAAAGCATGGAGCTAAAGTTCAAGAAATTTCCATGCATCGCCAAATAATCAAAATCAATTTTTTCTGGCTGCGGATTGGTAAACAGGCCAACAAGCGAATTTTTCGAATTGATCACAAATGCATTTGTATAGCAAGCAACAAAATCATGTGAAGCCTCAAGAAAATTCACTTGACGGATTAATTTTTCTGGCAACCAAAAATCATCCCCATCAAGATGCGCCACATAATTTCCTGATGATTGGCGCACCAGGAATTTAAAGTTTTCATTGGCACCAAGATTTACCTCATGCCGTATGACTCGTAATTTTTTTGGATGATCAGCTTCGATTCCAAAAAGAATTTCGGCACTTCCATCAGTAGAACAATCGTCGCCAACCAAGATCTCTAGATCAAATATGTGCCCCTGCCCACATTGGGATAGCACACTCATCACTGTGGCTTCCACATAATCTTTTTGATTGTAGGTGGTAATACAAACAGAAACCAACGGTTTCTGCCGCACAACTTCAGGGATAGGCGTCATGAGTAAGGCTTTTTAAATAACAGCAAAGACTCTCGTCGGTTGACTCCGGACACATTTGCATCGATGTCAGGAAGCAAATCTTCGTGTTGTCTGACACAGGAAACAAGTCCGGTAGAGCAAAGACGGTCTACGACATCGCGCCCGAAAAGACGCAGGTGATCTTCTTGCCCATATGCATTGAGACGTGCCAATGGCGTTTCCACCCCAGGATCTTCAAATGTGGTGTGAAGGCTCTCTGAATAGGGGACCTGCAGCAGGGCCAGACCACCAGCTTTCAGACATCGATAAATCTCATGCAAGGCAAGCACGTAGTTATCGACGTGTTCAAGTACATGATTAGCAATGATGAAGTCAAAGGTGTTCCCGTCATGTGGAATGGCCTCAATACTCATGCGTACCACCGAAGGTTCTTGCGGCGCAATGTCTGCACAGATATAGAGTGACGGTTGATGGTTCTGAATAAAATGGCGAAGATGACGCTCAGGTGCAAAATGCAATATTGTCTGCCCACGCCAGGCCTCTACCAGCCCCAATTTCGAGAGATACATGAACGCATGGCGCTCTCGATCATGACATCCGCAGGAAGGGCACTCAAAATGATCTGGGTCACTACCTACCGTGCGGAGTTCACGCAAGAGTGGGGGCACAGATCGACTTCCACCCTGATAGGGAAGAAAGAATTGAACCTTTTTATCGCAAAGAACGCAGTGGCAAGATGCCCCTAAGGGAACACGCCCAAGCATTCGAAGCATCTGATGCATGACGACTGAAGTGAATGATCGTTGAAACAAGATCAGGCCTTTGAAATAATCTTCATGATTTTTTGGAAAGAATCCAAAATCCACTGCCGGCTGTCCTCAATGGCAAAGCCAGTGATCAACAGGCACACGCTATAAATAGCTCCCAATTGAATTACCGCAAAAAATCGATGTTCAGAAATCGAGAGTGGCGACAACACCAACATCACGACGATCGGGCAAAACAGTGTCGGCAAGACATCCTTGCGCAGCCAGCGCCCATAGGGTAGGGGCAGAACTTTTCGATGAACAAAGGGTACCCAAGTCAGGAAGAATAGCAAATTCGCACCTGCCCAAACGGCACCGGCCCCCTTCAAGGAGAAAACTCCAGCAGCCAAGGCAAGCGACGGCAACAAGAATATCAAAAATAAAAGCGCACCTAATAAATGCCATCGGAGCTGTCCAATTGCAAATTGCAGATAGAAAGTAACTCCTCCTAGAGCCACCAATCCATTACCGAATGCATAACCCATCAAAACCGGTGTGGCGTGCTGCACGATCACTGAATTGCCGGTCCACGCCTGCAAGACCTCCTCTGCTCGAAATATCAAAATGGCGCAAAGAGGCCAGATCATAAGGCCTATCCACCGAGTGGCTTGGCGATAAGCCGAGGTCAAGTTATCTGAATCTCCGTTCGCATGATGCATCGCCAGGCGCGTAGACACAATACTCTGCAAAGGGAGAGTAACAATTAAAATACCACTGGCCAACATGGTTGCAGCACTGAACTCAGCAAACTGCTCAATACTCCATATGCGCGACAGATATAACTTATCAGACTGAGAAAAGAGTATCCATAAAAATGCAGCAAAGGCCATTGACAAAGCAAATCGCCAGGGCACAGCGACTGGCCCAGTCGGTAAATCACACCCATTCTTCAAATCATCAATAATATAAAAGCACCTGTATCGAGATAGCAATATCTCGAAGAAGTTTGAAAAAATATTAAGAACAAAATAACAAGGCAGTGTCAGAACACCCGATTGAACCAAGCCAATGATCAAGAAAAGTCTTGCAATCGCCACAACGAGCACTTCTATCGCCAACCAATTCAATTGTCTGGCACCGACCAAAACACCTCGATAAACTTCCAGCTGATTTTTGGTCGCAATGGTGATCATGATCAACCACAGACTGTCTTGCAGGGACACAGGGTCTGTGGCCTGCACATGGGACCAGTTTTGGTATATCAGCAGTATCGGCCAAACCAAAACCAGACCAGTGAAGGAGCTGGAAATGGCAACCCACCGTTCCGCTTTGCGCAGCAACATCGCCAGGCGCGCCCATTGAATCTCGGTGACGCACATGGCACTGCCACGCGTCAATGTCGACGCAAGCCCCAAATCACAGAGTTGCAGGCAGGCCTGCAAGACGCTGGCAAATGCGACGACGCCAAAGAAACTCACGCCCGCGTAGTACAGCAGCAGGACCGGAACCATCAAGGCAAGTACAGATGTGGCCATCTGCGAGAGGTAATAGAGCCAGGGCCCGGCTGAACCCTGTTGGTTTTTGGCATTCATGAGCGAATCGACACGTGAGGAATCCTCAAGCAGGTGCGTGAGATACGCTGAGCCGGCCCGCCAGGGGCCGAGGCAACAGCGGAAAACCTCAATAGCGTCTTTCCCAGGGCAGGCCGGAGCGCCCCCTGATGTTGTCGCAATCGAAGGTGAAATCAGATCGCAAGACCTCGTCCACCCGGCCCAACGGTTGCGCCATCAGACTGCGCCAGTAGCGGTATTCAACGCGGTGATCATCAAAAACAAAGAGCTTCATGTCTGCATCAGCGTAGTGAACCATGGTGCCGTGAGGCACTCTGTATTTGCCCCCGACACGGCTGTCGAAAAAACGGTGGCATTGACGATCCATGACGGCCATCACCTGGTCAACCTCTGGCGGAAAAGATGCCTGCTCGGCGGGTGGCAGCACCTGATCGACGTAAGTCAGGTTGCACAACATGAAGCCTGGTACGACCACCCCCTCGGCTTGCTTGGAATGAGGCCCCAGCACATTCAATCGGGATGCATCTGTGAATGTGATGTAGGAGCATGCACTCGAATCAAATGCCAAATGAATTGGAGACAAGCGCTCGTTCATCGTGTCGATGAACTCCTGCGAAAGCCGCCCCTCAGGGGACAACATTCCCTTCACGCCGGCCAGCAATGCACGAATCCTCTTGGAGCCTGCCAAAATCTCTTTGATGCGACGCCCATCCGCATCACTGTCCAGGTCCGCCTGGCGATTGGCCAGGTTCAGCCAACGCGAGTCCGGGTGAGCCCGTGGTGCGATCAAAGAGTAGGTGTTGGTCGAGAGCGTGACGTAAGTGGCAGGCTCGTCCGTCATGGAAGGAGGCAATACCAAAGGGAACACAGGAGCCTCTCGCCACGGAGCAAAGGCGGCCCCTTCAAATGGCCCCGCGAGGTACACCACATAGGCCTGCAGCCCACATAGCGCGAAGGCCAGGGTTAATTTGAGGCTTTTCGTACAGGGCCAACGATGGATCACCGATAGGCAAGCCAAGCCCACCAGCATCAGGCCAGCAATGAAATAGCGCCCATTTCCACTGGTGTAAAGCCATACAGCAAATAAAAGGCCCAACAAGGCCAGCAAGCGCCACATGGCCATGGCAGGCTGCCAGGCGCGACGAAAAATCGCCAAACCCAGCACCAGCATCACCAGAAGCAGGCCAAACCGCAGATCCGGTGCAATGACCTCCACGTAAGTGCCCGCATCGGGTGCAGCCATGGCAACCGGCCGCCAAAGCGCGTCGCGCCAAGTATCGGGCTGAAAGCGGATCATGGACTCCACCCCACCAGCAAGCGCAAGGGAGCCATCCATTCATCCATGAAGGGGTAAAAGGGGTTGCCAAAATGATGCCAAAGCTGCCAGCCCCAAGGCAGGTAGGTCAGAACGCAGGCTGCGACTGTGATGCATCCCGCCACGAAGCTTCTACCCAAGCGCAGCGCTGGATGCCCCGGCGCCCACAGCCAGAGCAGTGGGAGACACACCGCCAGGGGCCCATTGCTCCATTTGAGCGCTACCGAAATGCCAGCCAACAGGCCAGACAGGTAGATCCAACGCGATTTGCCGCCCGGTGCGACAGGCTCGCAGGCCAGAAGCGCCAGCGCAATAGCCCACAGCAAGGGCACGCTGGCCAGAACATCATTGGAGGTAACAGCTGTGTAGGCCACCAACACGGCACTGAAAAATGACAGTAGCAAGGCAGCGAAGCGCATGCCTGCGTCGTACCAGCTTGAACCGGGGATGCACACCTTGACCGCAGCATACACAGGCGGAATAGCCAGCGTGTGCAAGCCCACCCAGATGACGCCGACCCAGCGGCCATCCAGCGAACTCATGTAAAGCTGGTAGACCGGCCAATAGAGGTAGGGGTATTGATAGGACTGGCTCCCCGCAGCCCAGAAATCACGATCAAACCGGACATGATTTGCAACCCAACCTAGATAAATATGGTGGTTGAGGCCGTCCCAGTTCAGAATCATTTCGCCACGCACCAACGGAAGCATCAGCATGGCCATCGCCAATACCCCGCAGCAGACAAGCGCTTCGGTTCGTGTTGACCAGAATGGCCAAGGTGTGAACTTACGGGGCAGCATGGCTCGCTGGCTTGGCACCCGAATGCCAACAGAACTGCAACGCCGTGGCAAACATACTGCCAAATCCAATCTGGATGCCAACGATCATGAGTGTGACCGAGGGTATGGCTGAGCGCATCACCTCAGTCGGGTCGAGCGCACCAAATCCCTGTCGCTTCCAATCCAGGAAAAGTCCCAGCGACCATAAGAAGCCCGCCAAAAAGACCAAGAGGCCACCTAATAGCCCTCTCTCGGTGCTGATCCAGGGTTTTAGCCATGCCATCCAGCCTACCTGCGGTGCGACACCGAACAAGCCAGCCATCCATTGAATCAGCAGGGCCATCTGAACAAACTGAACACCCAGCACAATCAACGCACTCATGTACAAAAACGAGTGGATGCCCAAACCGACATGGTGCAGATGAACCGGACCGCTAGCCAGCAGTCCCAAGCCAGCCAGGCCCAAACACATTGCCATCAGTCCGGGGTAAAGAAACAACCACCGCGGGCAAAAGAGCAACAGAAATTTGAGATGCCGCCAACCATCGCGCCAGGATCGTAAATGGGGTGGGCGTCCACGACCGTCCGGATAAAGAACAGTCGGCACCTCAGAAATCCGCAGACCGCCGAGACTGGCCTTGGCCACCATTTCGCTGGCGAACTCCATGCCCGGAGTCACTAAGCCCAGACCAAGAATGGCCTCACGAGAAAAGCCGCGCAGGCCACAGTGAAAATCACCGATCGGCGTTTGAAAGAACATACGGCCGACAAAGCTCAGCACCGGGTTGCCGAGATAACGATGCAACCGAGGCATGGCCCCATCGCGGATGCCGCCTTGAAAGCGGTTGCCCATGACCAGCTCGGCACCCTGGCGCAACTCAATCAGAAAAGCGTCCAGCGCAGCAAAGTCATAACTGTCGTCTGCATCGCCCATGATCACGTAACGCCCCCTAGCGTGGTAAATACCAGCCATCAAGGCCGCGCCATAGCCACGCTGGGAACAATGCACCACCCGGGCCCCCAGACTCTCGGCAAGCGCCGGAGACCCATCCGTCGATCCGTTGTCACTGACCACGATCTCACCCTGCAGATTCATCCTCTTCAGAAAGGCCTGTCCTTTGGAGATACAAGCTTTCAGTGTGGCGGCCTCGTTCAGGCAAGGCATCAGGATGGTCAGTTCCATAATCAATCAAGGCGCAATAACAAAAAGGCGGCCAGCAGGCCGCCTTTTCAACATCAACTGCCGAAGTCGCTTACCCGCGGCAAGTAGAAGGCAGATATTTGGCAGGAATGGTGGTACCAACACCGCCGCAGATCCAAACATTCACAGCCAGACCAGGTGCAGAATTAGCAGCCGCCGCTGTACACGTGCCAGTTTGATACCCATTAGCAGTGGGCGCACTTGTACACGGCTGCAGTGTCAAAGAGTTAGTCGTCGTCGTCAATTGAGTGAGATTTGTGGTGTTTGCCTTAACAGTCACGATACCGGAAGCATCAGTGGCAACGCTCGTCACATACTTCGAACCCGTGGTATTTTCGCAGCCCCAAGAGTTTGCACCAGGGATCGTAGAACCTGACTGGAAAGCCTCACTGATGGAGGTACGGCAAGACGAAGCTGCCAAGATAATTTCCGACACCTTGGCACGCACGGTGTAGTCCTGGTAAGCCGGCAGAGCCACGGCAGCCAAGATGCCGATGATCGCGACCACGATCATCAATTCGATCAGGGTGAAACCCTGTTGGACGGTACGCTTCATGTGAAAACTCCTGAAATGAAGGGGAAGAGCGGTCGAGTTCAGCAGATTCCGTGCCATGCGAATCCAGCGGTTTTGTGCGTAGCTTGACGCCCTGAAGGCCTTTTGATTTCCAAAGGTGTCATATGTGTATTTTTGCTGCTGCCGAGAGGACAAATTTGTCAGAACAAAATTGTCACCCCATCCCTCAGATCTCGAACACATCGCCCGAAGCGAGCCACGCCAGGGTCAAGGGCCATCCCACGGGGTGCTCGGCCTGTTGTTCCAGGGCCTGAAGTTGGGCCGCGATGTCGGCCGTCTCGGAGGGCTTGGTGTGGGTGATGTGGATCGGGAACCCCGGCTGCTCACCCAGCAGACGCAGTTGTTCGATCAGGCTGGTGGGTGACAGGTGGCGGCTGCGCACGGCAAGTTCATGCTCCGCCTCGCCAAAGGCTGTCTCGATCACCAGGGCCTTGACGGGCAATTGCCGGATGCGGGCCCAGAAAGCAGGGTGGCCACAGGTGTCGCCCGTGAAGACCCAGGCCCCACGGCCGGCATCGACAGAGAACCCCACGGCAGGCACCGCATGGTCGGCCGGCAACACCTCGATCTGACAGGGACCGCAGGACAGAACATCTCCGCATTCGAACGGATGAAGAGTGACAAAGGGCCGGGCAGGGTTGGGGAGGCGGGTGAAATCGGGCCAGATGACGTCGTTGAACACATGCTGCCGCAAGGCATGCAGGGTTTGCGGCAAGGCGCGCACGCGCAACGGGCTTTGGCGCCATTTGCTCACGGCATCCAGCATCAGGGGCAAGGCGGCGATGTGGTCCAGGTGGGAATGGGTCAGGAACACATCATCGACGCGCACCATTTCCTCCAGGGTGAGCTCGCCCACACCGGTTCCGGCGTCGATGAGAACCGAGTCACCGACGAGAAACGAGGTGGTGTGGCAACCTCTGGCAATGGCGCCCGAGCAGCCAAGAACCCTGATTTTCATGCGCAAACATCCCTACTTGATGTCAAAGACCGTCACGCCATCCCAATCGTCGGGAGGGGGTGTCTGCTGGTATTGCAACAAACGCTCGCCATACATCTGACAAACCGTTACCAACGACTCCATTTTCCGCAACTCTTTCAGCCTCTGGCTACAGGCATCCCAATTTTTTGCGCGGTAGTTCGCCAAAAATTCCGCCCATTGGGCCAACTCTTCCTGGATGCGGCGCCCCGACTCTTCACTTTCGGGCACTGGGTGAGGCGTGTGGATCAGAACGGGCTCTCCCTTGCCTTTGACGCGCACGCAATCCAGCGTTTGCCACAGCGCCTCAGGATCAGCTTGGCGACGGGTGGTGTCTCCGGCGATCACAGAGACCCCGTAAAGCCTGGACAGCCCCTCGAGGCGCGACGCCAGATTGACCGCATCACCGATCACGGTGTAACTGCGGCGCAAGTCAGATCCCATGTCGCCGACCCGCATCACGCCGGTGTTGAGGCCGATGCCAACGCTCACGCGGGGCAGGCCCTGGGCGAGGCGCTCCTGGTTGAAGCGCGCTACCTCGTTCACCATGTCCAGGGCAGCCCGCACGGCCAGCGCGGCATGGTTGGGCAGGGCCACCGGGGCGCCCCAGAACGCCATGACGCAGTCGCCAATGTACTTGTCGATGGTGCCTTGATGACGGCGAATGCAGACAGTGAGTCGGCTGAACAGTTGGTTGAGCAAGGCCTGCACCGCCTCGGGCTCCAACCCTTCGGAGAGGTGGGTAAAACCGCGCATGTCGCAGAACATGACGGTGAGCTCGCGGCTGGCCGCACGCATGGTGTATTGATCAGGGGCCTGCAGCATCTGATCGACCAGTTCTGGTGGCACGTAGGTGCCAAAGACGTTGGCCAGTCGGCGCTTGGCACGGCTCTCCACCAGGTAGCCGTAGCTCATGTTCACGCCGAAAGTCAGCACGATCAGCAACAGGGCGCTGGCCAGGGGCAGCACCAGGCCGTGTGCACGGTACAGGGCAAAGTTGAGGCCACTGACCAGCAGCAAGCTGGCCAGGCTGGTCCACATCGCGGCGGCCGCGCTGAGCCCAGGCAGCAGCAAGGCCAAGGTCAGGCCCACGGAGGCGAGGACCAGCACTTCGTAGCCGGCAGCATAGTCAGGCCGCACCAGCAGATGCTGGTCCAGCAAACCGCTGATCAGGTTGGCGTGGGATTCCACCCCAGGGTAAATCTGCCCCACAGGCGTGGCCCGCAAGTCAAGCAGGCCCGGCGAGGTGGAGCCCACCAGCACGATGCGGCCCTGCAGGTCCTCACGCGGGGCCTTGGCCTGCAGGACGTCGATCGCCGAGACATAACGGTAGGAGCCCCCCCCGGGTCCGCCTCGCCCCCGAAAGGGCACCAGGGCCGTGCCGGAAGGGTCCAGGGGTACCCGCTCCGTGCCCGATTGGCCCTGCAGTTGCAAGGCCTCCAGCACGGGCGGTGATCCCCCTTCGCTTGGGGACTGCGCCCAGACGGGGCCGCTCACCCGCAGGTCATGTGCAACGCGGTACAGGGCCAGGGCCAGGGATTCGTAATACTGCCCGTCGTGGCGAGACAGCAGAGGCAGCGAACGGACCACCCCATCCTCGTCGGTGACTGAGTTGAAAAAGCCGGCGCGGGGCGCCGCACGCGCCAATTCGGGCAGGCTAGCGCCGTAGCCGTCCCAATCCAGCACTTGCAAGCCCTCTGCGGGCACTTGCGCGGCACTCAGAACGGGGGCCGGCAACTCTCCTTTGCGGCGCCCATCGCGATCGCTGGAGAAGTAATAGCCCAACACCACCGGGCGCCCCTGCAGCGCCTGAGCAAAGCGCCGGTCGTAATTCAAGCGGGGGGTGAGGTGGTCCAGTTGCTGCTTGAAGCCCGCATTGTCCTGCAGCGGGCCGTTGGCCAAGGCCTGCAGAGAGGCCAGCCCGGAACTGGTGTCCGACTCGGAGAACAGCACGTCAAAACCCAGCGCCGCAATCCCGTAGTGCTGAAACAGGCGATCCGCCAGCAAGGCCAGTTGATCGCGCCCCCAAGGCCAATGGCCGAGTTGGGCCAGGCTTTTTTCGTCGATGTCGACGATGGCCACCCGTTCGTCCAAGGTGGCCGGCATGGTCAGACGCAGGCGAACGTCGTAGATCTGGTCGTCCAGCCGGTTCACCAGTGTGAGGGGGAGGAGGCCCAGGACATGGGCCAGCAACAGGACGGCAGGCACCAACATGACGCCACGGCGCCAGAAGTGCCGAACGCTCAAGCGGCTCGCGGTTGCCGCTACGGCAGGCCAGACCATGCGGGCCGCCTTGAAAACACTCAAACCTGGAAGAACTGCATCTGGGTGCCCGCCAGTTCCAGCACGTCGCCACTTTTCAGGGTGACGGGCTCGGCGCTGACAGGGTTCCCGTTGAGGGTTGGGAAGGTACCGCCTTCCACGTGGGCCAGCACGAAGCCATGCGGGCGACGGGTGATGGCGGCCACCGCCACACCAGGCTTGCCAATGGTGGTGACCACCTTGGTCAGACTGACCTCACGGCCAGCCGCAGAGCCTGAAAGCACCTTGATCGAACCGGCCAGGGATTCTCCGGCCTGCGTAGGGGCCGACTGGTAGCTGCCCATGGCAGCAGGCACCGTGGAAAGAGAGTCGGACAATGAAACCGGCGGCTTCACCACCATGGTCTTGTCGTATTCGCTGGATTCCAGCTCGGCAATGAAGCGGATCTTGTACTTGCCGACTTCGATCGTGTCACCGCTCTGCAGTTGCTGCTTTTTGACGGCCTTGCCGTTCACATAGGTCCCGTTGGTGCTGTTGAGGTCTTCCAGCGTGACCGCCTGCCCCACCATCTGCAGCACGGCATGCTCACCGCTCACGGCCAGATTGTCGATGACGATATCGTTGTAAGGCCTCCGGCCCAGGGTGGTGCGCTCCTTGGTGAGCTGCACTTCCTTGATGACGACCCCATCGATCGATACGATCATCTTGGGCATGTTCGGTACTCCTGAAAACCTGGCTTGTTATGGATTGGTGGTGTTCGCAAAATGGCGAATCGGCAGAGCTAGCCGCCCCAAAGGCGTGACAGAAGCCTTTTCTTGGACGAGGCATCCCCCGCTCTGACCAGCAATACGCTGATATTATCGCGCCCCCCATGGTGATTGGCGATCTTGATCATTCGCGTTGCTTTCTGGGTCAATGCTTCGGGAATATTCAGCAGTTCGGCGATCTCGGCCGCCCCCATCATGTCTGACAAGCCATCCGAGCACAGCAGATAAAGATCCCCGTTCTCGACCCGGCATTCGCTGACCTCCAGGATGGCTGCGTCCTCCACCCCCATGGCACGGGTGACCAGATTGCGGTTGATGGACACTGCGGCCTGCTCAGGTGTGATCAGCCCGGCATCGACCTGCTCCTGCAACAAGGAATGGTCCTTGGTGAGCTGGGCCAATTCGCCATCACGCAGGCGATAGCAGCGCGAGTCGCCAATGTGGCCCAGCATCAGGCGGGCGTCCTGAAACACGCCCATGACGAGTGTGGTGCCCATGCCCGAATACTGGGGGTTGCTGTGCGCTGCGTTGAAAATGGCCCGGTTGGCGTTGTCGACGCAGATTTCCATCGCCCGCTGGATTTCCTTGGCGTTGGCATGTCGCCCCGCCTGCGCCAACCAACGCGACAATTCGGTGCGGATGAAGGTCGTGGCCATGCCGCTGGCCACCTCGCCAGCGTTGTACCCCCCCATGCCATCAGCCAGCACGGCCAGGCAGGTCGACTCGTCAAAAGTGACGGAATCCTCATTGTTGGCACGGGCCAGACCAGGGTCCGTGAAGGCACAAAACTCGTATTTCATGGCTCAAAAACCGGGTCCGACTCAGGAACCCAGGACAACCGCGGCAGCTCCGCCAGCCTCTTGCAGCCCATGCCAAGGCATGGGCAACCCCCTCGACAGCGGAAGCACAAGGCACACAGCGCCCTGCACAGGGCCAGCTGGCGTCAACCTTGAACCACTTCGTCGATCACCCTTGACGCATCACATGACAGCGTGCTCGGCACACCTCGTCACGGCACAGCCGGGTCAGCCTGACGAAGCCTCCATGACCTCGCCAAGACAGCCCCCACAGCAGGGTGATTTGTTGACTTATTTACACAAATAAACTGATCGACACACTATCAGAGGCCCCAGGGTGGAGCAAGTCAACTGCAGCAAAAATGACCACGGGGCCAGCGCCTGGGCGCTGGCCCCGTGGTTTGATCGCAGCCTGGCAGGAAAGCCAGGTCAGGCGGCAAGTGTCTTCAGTCTGCCTTGTGGGCCGCGGCGGAGCGGGCCTGCAGCACCTTGCCCACCAGCACCACCAATACCGCACCGGTCGTCGCGGCAACGTAGTGCAGCCAGGGGTTGGCATGTGCAAAGTCGGCCAGGAAGACATCGCTGGCGATCGTCTCACCGCCCACCCAGCCGATCAGTGCGGCACCCAGCACCACGATGATGGGGAAGCGCTCCATCAGCTTGATCATCAGCGTGCTGCCGAAGATCACCAGCGGAATGCTGATGCCCAGGCCCAGGATCAGCAGCAGGTCGCTGCCCTTGGCGGCGGCAGCCACGGCGATCACGTTGTCCAGGCTCATCACCAGGTCGGCGATCAGGATGGTGCGCACGGCGGCCATCATGTTGCCCGAGGATTTGGCTTCGCCTTCTTCCTCTTCCTCTTCGCTCAGCAGCTGGACACCGATCCACAGCAGCAGCAAACCGCCTACCACCTGCAGGAACGGCAGGCCGAGCAGCTTGGCAGCCACAAAGGTCAGCACGATACGCAACACCACCGCAGCGCCGGAGCCGAACAGAATGGCCTTGCGTTGCAGTTCGGGGGGCAGCGAGCGGGCCGCCAAAGCGATCACCACCGCGTTGTCACCTGACAAGATGATGTTGATCCAGACAATCTTGATCAGACCGATCCAGAAGTCCGGGCTTTGCAGCATTTCCATGCAGTTTCTCCTGTGTTTTGAATGCAAGAAGCGCCCGAAACCTGCGTTTCGAGCGCTTCTGTTGAGTGGGAGGCCGCAGTTTAACGACCTCTGGCCCTGCAGCCGTCCGTAATATTGCTTACGGACGCCGCTGGCTTACTTGAGCTGAGCTTTCAGCAGCTTGCCCAGTTCGGACGGGTTGCGGGTCACGACGAAACCGCACTCTTCCATGATGGCGAGCTTGGCATCGGCGGTATCGGCACCACCCGAGATCAGGGCGCCGGCGTGGCCCATGCGCTTGCCGGGAGGCGCGGTCACGCCAGCGATGAAGCCGACCACCGGCTTCTTCATGTTTTCCTTGCACCAGCGAGCGGCGTCGGCTTCATCGGGGCCGCCGATTTCACCGATCATGATCACGGCGTCGGTGTCCGGATCGTCGTTGAACGCCTTCATCACGTCGATGTGCTTCAGGCCGTTGATGGGGTCGCCACCAATGCCCACGGCGCTCGACTGGCCCAGGCCGACTTCGGTCAGCATGGCCACGGCTTCATAGGTCAGGGTGCCCGAACGCGAGACCACGCCGATGCGGCCCTTGCGGTGGATGTGACCCGGCATGATGCCGATCTTGATTTCGTCGGGGGTGATCAGGCCAGGGCAGTTGGGGCCCAGCAGCAGGGTGCGCTTGCCACCGGCGGCTTCCTTGGCCTTCATCTTGTTGCGCACTTCCAGCATGTCGCGGACCGGGATGCCTTCGGTGATGCAGATCGCCAGGTCCAGGTCGGCTTCAACAGCTTCCCAGATGGCAGCGGCTGCACCTGCGGGCGGCACATAGATCACCGACACGGTGGCGCCGGTTTCCGAGGCGGCCTCCTTGACGGAGGCGTAGATCGGGATGTTGAAGATCGACTCGCCGGCCTTCTTCGGGTTCACGCCAGCCACGAAGGCGTTCTTGCCGTTCGCGTATTCCTGGCACTTTTCGGTGTGGAACTGGCCAGTCTTGCCCGTGATGCCCTGGGTGATGACCTTGGTGTCTTTGTTGATGTAGATCGACATGTGTGTTCTCCGGGCTTACTTGACGGCAGCCACGATCTTGGTCGCAGCTTCGGCCATGGTGTCGGCGGCAATGATGGGCAGGCCGGATTCGGCCAGCAGCTTCTTGCCCAGCTCTTCGTTGGTGCCCTTCATGCGCACCACCAGCGGCACGGACAGGTTCACGGCCTTGCAAGCGGTGATCACGCCGTTGGCGATGGTGTCGCACTTCATGATGCCGCCGAAGATGTTGACCAGGATGCCCTTGACCTTTTCGTTCTTGAGCATGATCTTGAAGGCTTCGGTCACCTTCTCGGCCGTGGCGCCGCCGCCGACGTCCAGGAAGTTGGCCGGCTCGCCGCCGAACAGCTTGATGGTGTCCATGGTGGCCATGGCCAGACCGGCGCCGTTCACCAGGCAGCCGATGTTGCCATCCAGGCTGATGTAGGCCAGATCGAACTTGGAAGCCTCGACTTCAGCCGGATCTTCTTCGTCCAGATCGCGGTAGGCCACGATTTCCGGGTGACGGAACAGGGCGTTGGCGTCGAAGTTGAACTTGGCGTCCAGGGCGATCAGGTTGTTCTTGCTGTCGCGGTTCAGCGGGTTGATTTCAACCAGCGAAGCGTCGGTGTCCATGTAGCACTTGAACAGCTTCTGGAAGATGTCCACAGCCTGGGCGGTCGACTCGGCGGGCAGGCCGATGCCATTGGCAATGCGGGTCGCCTGCTCGGCGCTCAGGCCGGTCAGCGGGTCGATGAATTCGGTGATGATCTTCTCGGGGGTGGAGTGAGCCACTTCCTCGATGTCCATGCCGCCTTCGCTGGAGGCAATGAAGGCCAGCTTCTGCGTGGCGCGATCGGTCACGATCGACACGTAGTATTCCTTCTGGATGTCGGCGCCGTCTTCGATGTACAGACGACGGACCTTCTGGCCTTCGGGGCCAGTCTGGTGGGTCTTGAGCTGCATGCCCAGGATCTCGCCAGCCAGGCGCTTCACGTCATCGATGGACTTGGCCACCTTGACGCCGCCGCCCTTGCCGCGGCCGCCCGCGTGGATCTGGGCCTTGACGACCCAAACCGGACCGCCCAGTTTCTGGGCAGCTTCCACCGCCTCTTGAACCGTGAATGCAGGGATGCCACGGGGGACGGGCACACCAAACTGACGCAAGATTTCCTTGCCTTGGTACTCGTGAATCTTCATGAGGTCTCTCTCAGGAATGGATGATTTTCACCCGGCGACCTCGCAAAAGCCGGCGTCGGGCAGTGGACACAGCAACCTCGAAATGTATCATGCTGCCCTGCACAAACCTTGTGCGTAACTTACGTGGTTACCACAACACTGAGTCAGGAAGACATCATGGCCTTGGTTTTTATTGACGGCGAAGCAGGCACCACCGGCCTGCAAATCCGGGAGCGGCTGCAACACATGCCCGCCATCGAACTGGTGAGCATTGCGCCTGAACGACGCAAAGACCCGGCCGCCAAACGTGAGCTGCTGGCCGGCGTGGACCTGGTCATTCTGTGCCTGCACGACAATGCGGCCCGCGAGACCGTGGCTCTGGTGGACGAGCTGGAACGCAGCACCGGCCGCCCCGGCCCCAAGATCATCGATGCCTCGACCGCCCACCGCGTGAGTCCGGGCTGGGTCTACGGTTTTCCCGAACTGGCCCCGGGCCAGAAAGAGGCGGTGCGACAGGCCCGCCGCGTGGCCAACCCGGGCTGCTACGCCACCGGCGCCATCGCCTTGCTGCGCCCCCTGATTGATGCGGGCCTGCTGCCCAAGGACCACCCGGTGGCCCTGCCCTCGGTCAGCGGCTACTCGGGTGGCGGGCGCACCATGATCGAAGCCTATGAAAAAGGTGAAGCCCCCTTGTACGAGGCCTATGCGCTGGGCCTCAAGCACAAGCACATTCCCGAGATCATGGCCTGCACCGGCCTGACCCGCCGCCCCTTGTTTGTGCCCGCCGTGGGCAACTTCCGCCAGGGCATGCTGGTGCAGCTGCCGCTGCACCTGGACACGCTGCCGGGGGCACCCAAGGCCGCCGATCTGCACGACGCCCTGAGCCGCCACTATGCGGCCAGCGCCGCCGATGGGGGCTGGGTCAGCGTGCTGCCGGCCACAGAAGACGGCAAGCTCGATGCCCTGGCTCTGAACGACACCAACCAACTTGAACTGCGTGTGTTCGGCAACGATGAATTCAACCACGCCGTGCTGATCGCCCGCCTGGACAACCTCGGCAAAGGTGCCAGCGGCGCCGCCGTGCAGAACCTGCAGCTGATGCTGAGCCTCTGAGCGCACCAGCCCAGGCGCAGAAAAGGCCCCGAGGGGCCTTTTTTCATGGCGTGGTCCTGCGCACTGTGGCGCTCAATCCTGGTCGATTTCGTCGCTGCATGCCGACTCGTCGTCCTCAACGCCCCGGCCTGCCAGTACCTGGCGCACCACCTCGGACGAGAAGCCGCGCGCCATCAGAAAGCGGGTTTGCCGGGCCCGCTCGGTGGCCGCCGTCGGCAGGCTGTCAAAGCGCTTGCGCCAAACCACCTGAGCACGCGCCAGTTCGGTGTCACGCAAGCCGGCCAAGGCCTGCTGCACGGCTTCGCCCTGCAGGCCCTTGGCCTGCAACTCCTGACGCAGACGCCCGGCGCCCAGACGCGAGGCCCGGCGGTACAGCAGCGACTCGATCACGCGCTGCTCATCAATGAAGCCTCGGGCCTGCAACTCGTCCAGCGCCCGGGCCAATTCACCGGGCACCTCTTCGTGAGGCGCCAGCTTGCGCTCCAACTCTGAGCGCGAATGCTCGCGCATGGCGAGATAGCGCAGCGCACGCCCCTTGAGCGAAATCTTTTCAAACGACATCGGCACTCAGCCGGCCCAGAGGCCCCGCCCGGCAAGAGGCGGGCACCCCGGAGCCTGGGCCTGTCACGCGGCGTCGGCAGCCGCAGCCGGGCTGCTCAGCACCGGGGGCAACAGGGCGATGCCCAGGCTTTCACGCACCTTGTTCTCGATCTCGCGGGCCAGGTCGGGGTTCTCGCGCAGGAACTCACGGGCGTTGTCACGGCCCTGGCCGATCTTTTCGCCGTTGTAGGCATACCAGGCACCCGATTTTTCGATGATCTTGGCGGTGACACCCATGTCGATGATTTCACCATGGCGGCTGATGCCCTCGCCGAACAGAATGTCGAACTCGGCCGTCTTGAACGGAGGCGAAACCTTGTTCTTCACGACCTTCACCTTGGTCTCGTTGCCGATCGCCTCTTCGCCCTTCTTGATGGTGCCGGTGCGGCGGATGTCCAGGCGCACCGAGGCGTAGAACTTCAGCGCATTGCCGCCGGTGGTGGTTTCGGGCGAACCGAACATCACGCCGATCTTCATGCGGATCTGGTTGATGAAAATGACCATGCAGTTGGTCTTCTTGATGGTCGAGGTCAGCTTGCGCAACGCCTGGCTCATCAGGCGGGCCTGCAGGCCGGGCAGAGAGTCGCCCATTTCACCTTCGATTTCGGCCTTGGGCGTGAGCGCGGCCACCGAGTCGACCACGATCAGGTCCACCGCCCCCGAGCGCACCAGGCTGTCCACGATCTCCAGGGCCTGCTCGCCGGTGTCGGGCTGGCTGATCAGCAGTTCCTGCAGGTTCACGCCCAGCTTCTGGGCGTACTGGATGTCGAGCGCGTGCTCGGCGTCGACAAAGGCACACGTGCCGCCTTGCTTCTGCATCTCGGCCACCACCTGCAGGGTCAGCGTGGTCTTGCCCGAGGATTCCGGGCCGTAGATCTCCACCACCCGGCCGCGCGGCAGGCCACCCACGCCCAGGGCCACGTCCAGGCCCAGCGAGCCGGTGGAGATCACCTGGATGTCCTCGATCGCCTCGCCCTCGCCCAGGCGCATGATCGTGCCTTTGCCGAACTGCTTTTCGATCTGCGCGAGCGCGGCCTGCAAGGCCTTGGCTTTTTCGGAATTGGCGGCGTTGCCTTTGACGGGTGCGTCCATGGAGAGCTCCTGAAGAGGGTGAAAGGGTCGGGTGAATCAGTCACTGTGATTGATCACAGGCTGGATGCTTGAACAGCAGTTTAAACAAGGTCTTCTGATAATTTTCATGTTTTTTAGTCAGTTTGCCTGACTATTAAAATCACCCCATGCTCGCCCCTCCACCCGCTGCCGACGCCTGGCGCCTGACCCACCTGGGCCGGCTGATGGGCCACGCGCTGCGTCGCTTCGACGAGCGCGTGCTGACCCTGATGGCCCATGATCTGGACGTACCTCTGGCCTTGTCCAACCTGGCGGCCCGCGGCCAGGTGAGCGCGGCCCACATCCACATCACGCGCCACCTGGGCCTGGACGGCTCACGGCTGACCGAGTTGGCCGCCAGCGCCGGCATGAGCAAGCAGGCCATGGGCGATCTGGTGACCCAGTGCGAAGCCTGGGGCCTGGTGCGGCGCGAGGTCGACCCGCAGGACGCGCGGGCCCGGAGGATCTGCTTCACCGACACCGGGCTGGCCTGGCTGCAGGCCTTCCGGCGGGCCGTGACCCAGGCCGAGGCCGAATTCCGCGCCGCCGTGGGGGACGAGGTGGCCACCGTGGTGGCGCTGGGGCTGGAGGCCTACGCAGGCAGCTGAGGTGGGTTTGTCTGAAGACAATCCGACGGCTCATACGGCCTAGAATTTGGGGTGAACGGCCATGCCGAGCCGAACGCCGCCCGCACCCCAGGAGACCCCATGAGAATTCTGATTGCCGAAGACGACCAGGTGCTGGCCGATGGCCTGTTGCGCACCCTGCGCGCCTCGGGTGCCGCGGTGGACCACGTGGCCAGCGGCGCCGAAGCCGATGCGGCGCTGATGACCAACAACGAGTTCGATCTGCTGATCCTCGACCTGGGCCTGCCCCGCATGCACGGACTGGAGGTGCTCAAGCGCCTGCGCAGCCGCGGCTCGGCCCTGCCGGTGCTGATCCTGACCGCGGCCGACAGCGTCGAAGAACGCGTCAAGGGCCTGGACTACGGTGCAGACGACTACATGGCCAAGCCTTTCTCGCTGCAAGAGCTCGAAGCCCGCGTGCGCGCCCTCACCCGGCGTGGCATGGGCGGCACCAGCAGCACCATCAAACACGGCCCGCTGATCTACGACCAGGCCGGACGTGTGGCCACCATCGACGGCAAGATGGTTGAACTGTCGGCCCGCGAGCTGGGCCTGCTCGAGGTGCTGCTGCAACGCGCCGGCCGGCTGGTCAGCAAAGACCAGTTGGTGGAGCGCCTGTGCGAATGGGGCGAAGAGGTGAGCAACAACGCCATCGAGGTCTACATCCACCGCCTGCGCAAGAAGATCGAACGCGGCCCGATCCGCATCGCCACGGTGCGCGGCCTGGGCTACTGTCTCGAAAAAATCCCCGGCTAGGCCCACCCCTTGAAAATCTTCCAGCGTGAGCAGCGTTCGCTGTTTGGCGAGATCCTTGACTGGATGCTCACGCCCCTGCTGCTGCTGTGGCCGGTCAGCCTGGCCCTGACCTGGCTGGTGGCCCAGGGCATTGCCAACAAGCCCTTCGACCGGGCGCTGGACTACAACGTGCAGACGCTGGCTCAGCTGATCACGGTGCACAACAACCGCGCCAGCTTCAACCTGCCCCTGCCCGCCAGCGAGCTGCTGCGCGCCGACGACTCTGACATGGTGTATTACCAGGTCATGGGCACGCGCGGCGAGTTCCTGTCCGGCGAAGCCGCGCTGCCACTGCCCGCCGAAGAAGACAAGCAGGTCATCGGCGTGGTGCGCTTGCGCGACGACGAACTCAAGGGCCTGGAAGTGCGCGTGGCCTACATCTGGGTGCGGCTGCCGATCGAGAACGCCGAACCCGCCCTGGTGCAAGTGGCCGAGACCCGCGAGAAGCGCTCCGTGCTGGCCACAGAGATCATCAAAGGCGTGATGCTGCCGCAGTTCGTCATCCTGCCGCTGGCCGTGCTGCTGGTATGGCTCGCCCTGGCGCGCGGCATCAAGCCCTTGTCGCAGCTGGAGGAGCGCATCCGCGCCCGCGACCCCGACGACCTCAGCCCGCTCGACGACAAGGCCGTCCCAGTCGAAGTGGCCCCCCTGGTGTCTTCGGTGAACGACCTGCTGACACGCCTGAACGACTCGATCGCCACGCAAAAGCGCTTTCTGGCGGATGCCGCCCACCAGCTCAAAACCCCGCTGGCGGGCCTGCGCATGCAGGCCGACCTGGCCCAGCGCGAAGGCACCAGCACCGAAGAGCTCAAGCAGTCACTCAAGCAAATCGGGCGCTCCAGCATCCGCGCCACCCACACCGTCAATCAGCTGCTGTCACTGGCCCGGGCCGAGAACAGTGGTGCAGCCCTGACGCGACAGCCCTGCGACCTGGCCCGGCTGACCATGGAGGTGGTGCGCGACTCGGTGCCGCGCGCCATGGAAAAGCGCATCGACCTGGGCTACGACGGTGCCAGCCCTGGTGCGGCCGGCGTGCAACTGATGGGCAACCCCACCTTGCTCAAGGAGCTGGTGCGCAACCTGGTGGACAACGCCATCAACTACACCCCCAGCACCGACACCCGCCCCGGCGTGGTGACGGCCCGCGTGCTGGCCGACCCCTTCAGCCGAGCCCTGCTGCTGCAGGTGGAGGATTCGGGCCCCGGCATTCCAGAGGCCGAACGCGAGCTGGTGTTCCAGCCCTTCTACCGCGCCCTGGGCACCGATGCCGACGGCTCGGGCCTGGGCTTGCCCATCGTGCTGGAGATCGCGCGCCAGCACGAGGCCAGCATCACGCTCAACGACGCGCGGCCAGGCGAACAACCGCCAGGGGCCAGCTTCACGGTGCGGTTTGTATCGAACTGCCCTGAAGGCCTGCCCACCTGAGCCTGAATGGCCCGGTGGTCAGCACGGCCGCAGGCTTTTGCCGCCCAGGCTGTCGCGCAGCGGCTCCAGCTTGCCGCGCAGCGCCTCACCCACGGCCGGCAGCTTGAGGGCATAGGCCTTGCTGTCAGGTCGCTCCTGCACCACCTTGGCCGTGCGCACGCCGCGTTGCGACAGGGCGGCCAACTCTTCATTGGCGGCGCCCTGAGAAGCAAAGCTGCCCAGTGACAGACCGGGCTCCAGGGCCGGATTGGTCAAGGGTTCGAAGCTGATGCGGCGGGCCCGCAGTTCGGCCTTCTTGCGGCTCAGCATGTCGGGATCGCCGTAGCGGCCCATGTAGATGATCCAGCGCCCTGGCACGGTGATGGTGTCCAGACTCCATTGCCCCGTTGCAAGCGACTGCGTGGCGGCCTCGCGCACCACAGCCGCCAGCTTGTCGTCCAGGGGACCGGCGGTCAGGCATTCGGTGATGCTGGCGGCCGCGGCCTCGGCGGCCAGGCGCTTGCTTTCGTCGGCCGTCATCAGGGTCAGCGCCTCAGGCTTGATCTGCTGGGCCAGGTGCTGTGGCTCGGACGGGTTCACCGGGGCCAGCCCCAGCGCAGCCAGGTGACCCTGCGTCCACAGAAAATACGCACCATTGACCAGCAGCAGCAAGACGACGAGCAGACGAAGCATGGGCAGGTGTGAGACAAGGGCAGTGGGTTGAAACCAGGGCCTCAGCAGGCCGGTGGCGACGCAGGCACCGGCCGCACACTCACCTCGGAACTGTGGATGGCCTGGGTGCCCTGTGCAGTATGCACGAGCAGCGCCCCCCCGGCATCCACGCCAGCGGCCACCCCCTCCAGACCGTCGCTGGTGCGCACAGGCCGGCCGAGCAGCACATCACGGGTCAGGAAACGGGGCAGCAAGGGGGCAAAACCGCTGTCGGCAAAACCCAGCACCCTGGCCACCAGTGGGGGAATGACTTGCAGCAGCGTCTGCGGCGCGCTGGCCTGGGCCTGCCAGTCACGCAGTGTGGCCAGCGGGGTCGACGTGCCCTCGACGGCGCGCGGCAAGATGTTGAGGCCGACGCCGATCACCACATACCGCGGCGCGGGGGGCTGACCAGGCGGGGCAGCGCCGCCGCCGGCGGTCTCGATCAGAATGCCGCCCAGCTTGCAATCGTGCCGCCACAGGTCATTGGGCCATTTGAGCCCCAGGCCGGCCCGTGCATCGGGGTCGAGCGACTCTGCCAAGCTCAGCCCCACCGCCAGCGACAAACCCGACCAGTCAGCAGGCGCCAAAGGCAGACCCAGCGAAAACATCAGCGAGGGCGGCTCGCCCGCCTCAGGCGCACCACCGCCCTGCCAGACCCGGCCCATGCGGCCACGGCCGGCCGTCTGGCGCTCGGCGACCAGCAGCACCGGCTCATGGCGGCCCGCCCGGGCCCGGCGCATGAGTTCGGTGTTGGTGGAGTCGATCTCGGGCAGCACCTCCACCGAGAAGCCGGGCAGCACGGGTTCCACCGCCTCCCAGATGGCCTCGGCAGGCCAACGCACGACAGGGTTCATGGTCATGCCGCGCCCCTCAGGCAGCCCGCCGACCCGCCTTGGACGGCGCCTTGGCTGTCTTGGCTGTCTTGGCTGTCTTGGCTGTCTTGAGCTGGCTGGGCGTCTTGGGCGTGGCCGGGCGGCGCTTGGGCGCCAACAAGGTGCCACGGCACTGCGCAGCGCCGCACCAGCAGGGGTACTCGGCCTTGAGCTTGGGCGTGTAACGCTCGTCGATGATCAGGCCGTAGTCGTAGTTCAACTCTTCGCCAGCGCGGATGTTGCGCAGGGCACGGATGAAGATGCGGCCGTCTTCCTCATCGGCGATGCAATTGGGATCGCAGCTGTGGTTGATCCAGCGCGAAGAGTTGCCCCCGTGCAGCGCATCGATCACGCGGTCGGCATCGACGTGAAAATAAAAGGTGTGGTTCGGGTCGCTCGGATCGTGCGGGTGGCGGTCTTGCGCCTCATCCCAGGTGATCACCTCACCCACGTACTCGATCAGGGTCTCACCCTCAGCGATGTCTTGCAGGGCAAACACGCCTCGGCCATGAACCCCCGAGCGGCGGGTCTGGAGGCGGCGGCCGGAAATCGAGGGGGCTTTTGCGGACATGACCAAAAACTCTGTTAACTTGGAAAGAGCACCTGCGCGTGCGCACACACAGGTGCGTGTGTGCGTGCATGCGCGCGAAACCCGGATTGTAGGAGGCTGGCAGACCAGCTTCGGGCCGGACCTTGAAAAGGGAAGACGCTGAAATGACAAAGACTCTGGTGATTGCTGAAAAACCGTCGGTGGCACAAGACATCGTGCGGGCGCTCACCCCCAGCACAGGCAAGTTCGAGAAGTTCGACGATCACTTCGAAAACGACAATTTCGTGGTGACCAGCGCCGTGGGCCACCTGGTCGAAATCCAGGCTCCCGAGCAATTCGACGTCAAGCGCGGCAAGTGGAGCTTCGCCAACCTGCCGGTGATTCCGCCCTTCTTCGACCTGAAGCCGGTCGACAAGACCAAGAGCCGCTTGAACGCCGTGGTCAAGCAAGCCAAGCGCAAAGACGTCAGCGCCCTCATCAACGCCTGTGACGCGGGCCGCGAGGGCGAGCTGATCTTCCGCCTGATCGAGCAATACGCGGGCGGGCAGAAGGGCGGCCAATACCAGCCGCTGGGCAAACCGGTCAAGCGCCTGTGGCTGCAGTCGATGACGCCCCAGGCCATCCGAGACGGCTTTGACAAACTGCGCAGCGAAAGCCAGATGGCCGGCCTGGCCAGCGCCGCCCGCAGCCGCTCCGAGGCCGACTGGCTGGTGGGCATCAACGGCACCCGGGCCATGACGGCCTTCAACTCGCGCGATGGCGGCTTCTTCCTGACCACCGTGGGCCGAGTCCAGACCCCCACGCTGGCCGTGGTGGTCGAGCGCGAGGAACAGATCCGGAAATTCATCAGCCGCGACTACTGGGAAATCCACGCCAGTTTCGGCGCCGCCGCAGGCGAATACCCGGGCAAGTGGTTCAACCCCACCTGGAAGAAAGACCCTGAAGACGCCGAAAAGCGTGCCGATCGCGTCTGGAGCGCCCAGGAAGCCCTGACGATTGCCAATGCCGTGCGCGGCAAGCCGGCCACGGTCACCGAAGAAAGCAAGCCCACCACGCAGGCCTCGCCCCAGCTGTTCGACCTCACCTCGCTGCAGCGCGAGGCCAACGGCAAGTTCGGCTTCAGCGCCAAGACCACGTTGGCCCTGGCGCAAAGCCTGTATGAGCGCCACAAGGCCCTGACCTACCCGCGTACCGACTCGCGCGCCCTGCCCGAGGACTACCTGCCGGTGGCCCGCCAGACCTTCGAGATGCTGGCCGACAGCGGTATGCGTCACCTGGCCCCGCACGCCCTGACCGCGCTCAACAACGGCTACATCAAGCCCAGCAAGCGCATCTTCGACAACAGCAAGGTCAGTGATCACTTTGCCATCATCCCCACGCTGCAAGCCCCCAGCGGCCTGAGCGAAGCCGAACAGAAGCTGTACGACCTGGTGGTGCGCCGCTTCATGGCGGTGTTCTTCCCGAGTGCCGAATACCAAGTCACCACCCGCGTGAGCCAGGTGCTGGAGCACCACTTCAAGACCGAAGGCAAGGTGCTGGTCAAGCCAGGCTGGCTGGCCATCTACGGCAAAGAAGCCGCGGCCGAAGTGGCCGATGCCAAGGAAGGCGACAAGGGCCAGAACCTGGTGCCCGTGGCCCCCGGCGAGAAGCCGCTGGCCGAAAGTGCCGAGGCCAAGGGCCTGAAGACCCGCCCACCGGCGCGCTACTCCGAAGCCACGCTGCTGGGCGCCATGGAAGGCGCCGGCAAGATGGTCGAAGACGATGAACTGCGTGAAGCCATGCAGGAAAAGGGCCTGGGCACCCCAGCCACCCGGGCCGCCATCATCGAAGGCCTGATCCTCGAGAAATACATGCTGCGCGAAGGCCGCGAGCTGATCCCCACCGCCAAGGCCTTCCAGCTCATGACACTGCTGCGCGGTCTGGGTGTCGAAGAGCTGTCGCGCCCCGAACTCACCGGCGAGTGGGAGTACAAGCTCTCGCAGATGGAAAAAGGCCTGCTCAGCCGCGAAGAGTTCATGCAGCAGATCGCTGCCATGACCGAGCACATCGTCAAGAAGGCCAAAGAATACGACCGCGACACCGTGCCCGGCGATTACGCCACCCTGGGCGCGCCCTGCCCGAATTGCGGCGGCGTGGTGAAAGAAAACTACCGCCGCTACAGCTGCACCGGTGCCGACGGCCACAGCGACGGCTGCGGCTTCTCGTTCACCAAGTCGCCGGCGGGCCGCACCTTCGAGCCCGACGAGGCCGAAGCCTTTCTGCGTGACAAGCACATCGGCCCGCTGGAGGGCTTCCGCTCCAAGGCGGGTTGGCCCTTTGTGGCCGAGATGGCGCTCAAGTTCAGCGAAGACGACAAGAACTGGAAGCTCGAGTTCGACTTTGGCGATGACAAGGACGGCGAAGAAACCGGCGAACTGCAGGATCTGTCGGGCCAGGAATCCTTGGGCCCCTGCCCCAAATGCGGTGCCCCGGTGGTGGAACATGGCGCCAACTATGTGTGCAGCAAATCGGTGCCCACCGCCGAGCAGCCCACTCCGAGCTGCGACTTCAAGAGCGGCAAGATCATCCTGCAGCAGCCGGTGGAACGCGATCAGATGCACAAGCTGCTGAGCACTGGCAAGACCGACCTGCTCGACAAATTCGTCAGCATGCGCACCCGCCGCAGCTTCAAGGCCTTCCTGGCCTGGGACGCTGCGGCCAGCAAGGTGAACTTCGAGTTCGAACCGCGCGAAAGCAAGTTCCCGCCGCGCAAGACCGCGGGCGCAGCCGCCAAGGCCGCCCCGGCCAAGAAGGCCGCAGCCAAGGCCCCGGCCGCCAAGAAGACCGCCACCAAGACCCCGCGCAAGGCCACGCCGGGCAGCGGGCTCACCCCCAGCGCCGCATTGGCTGCCGTGATCGGGGGCGAGGCCGTGGCGCGCACCGAGGTCATCAAGAAGGTGTGGGACTACGTGAAGGCCAATGGCCTGCAGGATGCCGCCAACAAGCGCGCCATCAACGCCGATGCCAAGCTGCTGCCGGTGTTCGGCAAGCCGCAGATCACGATGTTCGAGCTGGCGGGCATTGTCGGGAAGCATCTCTCCGCGGCTTGACCCCCCTGAGCCGCCTTCGGCGCCACCATGCGGCCGGGGCAAAGCCCTTGATGATCACCCCCTGGGCAGGGCTTGTGTCAGGTAGCCGAGCAGGGCCTGGGTGGCCTGTTGCTCGAGCGCGTCCAGGTCGGGCGGGGTCGGGCTGGCCAGGTGGGCGTGGGCGACCAGGCCGTAGAGGATGGTCTGGCAGACCCGGGCGGCTTGCGGCGCCTGGGCCCGCGCCGGCTCGGGCAGATCGCCTGCGGCCTCGATCACCTGCACCCAGCCCTCGATGAAGCGCTGGTACATCTTGCGGTAGGCCTCCACCCCTGAGAGGTGGCGCTCCAGCAGGTAATGGGCACTCCACTCGGCAGGGTGGGCCCGGTGGGCCGCCAACTGAGAGGCCAGCACGGCCTGCACCAGCTCGGCCAGGGGGCGGCCGCGCCGGGCCTCCACCGCCTGCTGCAGGGCCGTCAACAGCTCCTTGGAGCGAAGGTGCAGGCAGACCCGCGCCAGGTCTTCCTTGCTGGCAAAGTACTCGTAGAAGCTGCCCAGGCTGGTACCGGCCAGGCCGGTGATCGCACGGATGCTGATGCGGGGGTAATCGCTCTCTACCAAAAGCTGAACAAAGGCCTGCTGCAGGGCCTGGGCCGTGAGGCGGGCACGCGACTGGCTCGGGCGTCGTCGCTGGGGCTTGGCGGGGGTCGAGGGGCGGGGCGAGGTCATGCAGGCAAATCCGGACACCCTTCGGGCCAGGGCTTCATAGAATTTTCGAGGAGCTTGGGCGTGCCATTTTGACCGCCCACTGACTGCCCGGCGAACCCACAGGAGACACCCATGATCGGCCACCACCCGGACAACCAGGTCCCGGAACTCAAGGACTACAACCTGTACGCCAGCGACCCGGTGCTGCGACGCTCGGTGCAGCGCGGCGGCGCCGCCTGGCGCGAGCCCGAGCTGCTGCGCCAGGGCGCCGAATACGGCAGCGAGTCCGTGTTGCGGGCCGCCGAAGACGCCAACCTGTACCCGCCCGAGTTGCGCACCCACTCGGCCACCGGCCAACGCATCGACTTCGTGAAGTTCCACCCCGCCTGGCACACCGTGATGGCCATCGCACGGCGCAACGGCAATGCCAACCTGCCCTACACCGATGCCCGCGCCTCGGCCTGGACGGCCTATGGCGCCTCGATGTTCATGCACAGTCAGATCGAGTCGGGCTCGGGCTGCCCCACCACCATGACCAAGGCCTGCATCCCGGTGATCGCGCTGAACGCGCCGCTGTACGCCGAGTTGGCGCCCAAGCTGATGTCGCTGGAGCATGACCCGCGCGACATTCCGCTGGCCCAGAAGACCTCGATCACCGTCGGCATGGGCATGACCGAAAAGCAGGGTGGCAGCGATGTGCGCACGAACACCACCCGCGCGGTGCCCCACGGGGCGGGCCCCTGGGGAGAGGAGTTCCTGCTGACCGGCCACAAGTGGTTCTTCTCGGCGCCGATGTGCGACGGCCACCTGGTGCTGGCCAAGACCGATGAGCACGGGTCGTCGTGCTTTTTCGTGCCCCGCTGGCGGCCCGACGGCAGCAAGAACCCGATCCACATCCAGCGACTCAAGTCCAAGGTCGGCAACCGCTCCAACTCCAGCAGCGAGGTCGAGTTCAAAGAGGCCTGGGGCGTGCTGGTAGGAGCCGAGGGGCGGGGCATCCGCACCATCATCGAGATGGCCAACTACACCCGGCTGGACTGCGCCTTGTCCAGTGCCGGCTACCTCCGCCAGGGCCTGGCGCAGGCCCTGCACTACACCCGCAACCGCTTCGTATTCGGGCGCTACCTGGTCGACCAGCCGGCCATGACCACGCTGCTGGCCGACATGGCCTTGGAGGCCGAAGCCGCCACCGTGCTGGCCATGGACCTGGCAGCCCACTTCGGCTCCAACGCCCCCCAGGACGTGGCCTGGCGGCGCCTGATGACCCCGGCCGCCAAGTTCTGGAACTGCAAGCGGGCGGTGGGCTTTTGCGGTGAAGCCATGGAGGTGTTCGGCGGCAACGGCTATGTGGAGGACGGCGCCATCGGCCGCCTGTTCCGCGAAGCCCCGGTCAACTCGATCTGGGAGGGCTCGGGCAACGTGATGTGCCTGGACGTGCTGCGTGCCATTGCCCACGCGCCCGATGACGCCCACGGCGTGCTCGACCTGCTGCAGGACATCGCCTCGCAAGAGCCCGAGCTGCTGCGCCAGGTGCACCTGCTGCGCACGGCCCTGATGCTGCCCCCCGAGGCCCTGGAGGCCCAGGCACGGCGCTTCACCCAGCGCCTGGCCTTGACGGCCCAGGCCTGCCTGATGTTGCAGCAGGCCAGCCCACTGGCCTCGGGGGCCTTCATCGCCAGCCGCTTCGACCCCGATTGGGGCCCGGTGAGCGGCATCACGGCCGGTACCGCCCAGGCCACCGAATTGATCAAGGCGGCCACCGCCGCCTGATCGACAGAAGGCGGTAGACATTGCCTTGACGGCACAATGGGCGCAGCACTGTCGGCCTATCCCAAGCCATTTCATGTCCTATCCGAACCGGCAGGCTCTTTTGGAGACTGTTCCCATGCCTGCCTTCCCCTCGACTGAACACCGCCACCCACCCCGGCGACTGCTGGGCCTGGCCCTGGTGGGCGGCCTGATGCTGAGCCTGGGTGGCCAGGCGCTGGCCGCTGGCTGGCCCGCTGAACGCCCGATCAAACTGGTGGTGCCGTTCCCCCCCGGCCAGGCCACCGACCTCTTTGCCCGTGCGCTGGCAGAGCCCCTGTCGCAGCGCCTGGGCCAGAGCGTGGTGGTCGAGAACAAGGCCGGTGCCGGCAGCAACATCGGCAGCGAGTTCGTGGCCCGATCTGCCCCTGACGGCTACACCCTGCTGGTGGCAGGCAGCGCCATGGCCGTGAACCAGACCTTGTACAAGAAGGTCAACTTCGACCCCACCAAAGACTTGGTGGGCATCTCGCTCATCGCCAAGGTGCCCCTGATCTTTCTGGCGACGCCGGCCTCGGGCATCACCAGCCTGCGCCAGCTGGTGCAGCAGGCCAAGGCCGCCCCGGGCCAGTTGAGCTATGCCAGCGCCGGCATCGGCGGCACGCAGCACCTGTCGGGCGAGATGCTCAAGGCGCAGGCCGCCGTGTTCATCACCCACATCCCCTACCGCGGCAGCGGTCCGGCCCAGGCCGACTTTCTGGGCGCCCAGGTGCCGCTGATGGTCGACTCGGTGACGGCGGCACTGCCCCACATCCAGACCCACAAAGCCGTGCCACTGGCCGTGACCTCGGCCACGCGCTCGTCTCAACTGCCCGACGTGCCCACGGTGCGTGAAAGCGGCCTGCCGGCCCTGAAGAACTTCGAGGCCGTGGGCTGGCTGGGCTTGATGGCGCCACGCGGCACCCCGCCCGAGGTGCTGCAGCGCCTGAACACCGAGGTGGTGGCCCTGCTGAAATCAGAGAAGCTGGCGGCCTTCATCCGCGAGCGGGGCTCGGAGCCCAGCCCGGGCACCGGCGCCGAGTTCGACCGTTTCATTGCCAGCGAAATCGTGAAATGGGGCGCCGTGGTCAAGACCTCGGGTGCCAGCGCTGAATGAATGTGGCCCCCACGGTCGCGCACTGCGTGTCGCTCCCTGCCCCCCGAGGGGGCCGCAGGCCGCCTTGGGGCGGCCCGGCGCCGGCCTGTTCACTTCGTTGCAGGACTGCTGGATGAAGACAGGGGCCTGAAGGCCTCTGCGCTCGCTCACTTCGTGTCGCTCCCTGCCCCCCGAGGGGGCCGCAGGCCGCCTTGGGGCGGCCCGGCGCCGGCCTGTTCACTTCGTTGCA